>DASVPJ010000017.1:0-170028 GCA_036382875.1 Mycobacteriales bacterium | reverse complement strand
AGGGTCTCGTCCAGGGCGTTGGTGTGCAACGAGTTCGTGCCACCGAGCACCGCGGCCAGCGCCTCGACGGCGGTCCGCACGACGTTGTTGTAGGGCTGCTGGGCGGTCAGCGAGACGCCCGCGGTCTGGGTGTGGAAGCGGAGCCACTGGGCCCGGGCCGTGCGCGCTCCGTAGCGGTCGCGCAGCCAGCGGGCCCAGATCCGGCGGGCGGCCCGGAACTTGGCGATCTCCTCGAAGAAGTCGATGTGGGCGTCGAAGAAGAAGCTCAGCCCTGGCGCGAACTGGTCGACGTCCAGCCCCCGGGACAGGCCCAGCTCGACGTAGCCGAACCCGTCGGCCAGCGTGTACGCCAGTTCCTGCGCGGCGGTCGAGCCGGCCTCGCGGATGTGGTAGCCGGACACCGACAGCGGCTTGTACTTGGGGATCTCGGCGGCGCAGTACTCCATCAGGTCGCCGATCAGGCGCAGGTGCGGCTCCGGTTCGAAGAGCCACTCCTTCTGCGCGATGTACTCCTTGAAGATGTCGGTCTGCAGCGTGCCGTCGAGCGTCGTGATGTCGACGCCCTGCCGCTCGGCCGCGACGAGGTACATGCAGAAGACCGGCACCGCGGGGCCGCTGATCGTCATCGACGTCGTGACGCCGCCGAGGTCGATGTCGGAGAACAGCGTCTCCATGTCCACGGCCGAGTCGATCGCGACGCCGCAGTGGCCCACCTCGCCGAGGCTGCGCGGGTCGTCGGAGTCACGGCCCATCAGCGTCGGCATGTCGAACGCGACGGAGAGGCCGCCGCCGCCCTCGGCCAGGATCATCTTGTAGCGCTCGTTGGTCTGCTTCGCGTTGCCGAAGCCGGCGAACTGCCGGATCGTCCACGGCCGCGCGCGGTACCCGGTGGCGTAGAGGCCGCGGGTGAACGGGAACTCCCCCGGCCAGCCGATCCGCTCGAAGCCCTCGACCGTGTCGCCGGGGCGGGGGCCGTAGACCGGCTCCACCTCGACGCCGGAGAGGGTCGTGAAGTCCGCGTCGCGCTTCGTCGCCGCGTCGTAGCGCTGCTGCCAGCGCGCGCGGCCGGCCGCGATCTCGTCAGTCATGCGTCCAGGGTACCGGCGCGGCCGCCCCCCGCCGTCGCGGGGAGCGGCCGCCCGATCGGCGGCTCAGTACGAGGCGGTCTGCCGGCAGACCCACGCCTGGTTGTAGTAGATGCAGCCGTGGGCGTACGACGTCACGTTCGCGTCGTTGAGCTGGGCCGTGAACACCGAGGTCGAGCCCACGTTGCTCTGGTTGGTCAGCTCGGCGTTGTCGCTGTTGCGGTGCACCCGGGCGTACAGGCAGTTGTTGCCGTTGCTCTGGCAGCTTCCGAGGAAGCCGTTGACGGTCGTCCACGCCGTCCGGCAGGACGTGGAGTACCGCAGCAGCACCTCCGCCAGCGCGGTGCCCGCCCCGTTGCGGATCACGATCGACTCCGCGGTGATGGCGGTCGCGTTGCACCCCGTCGTGACGGGGTTCGAGCCGTCCGCCGCCGCCGACGCCGACGGCATCCGCACGACGGTCGCGATCAGCGCTCCGGTCACCGCGACGGTCACGCGGGTCAGCCTGGTTGGTCTCATGACGTGTACCTCCCCCGGGGCCTCTCGTAGGCCCCCGGGCATGGGACGCCGCGGTCCCCCGCCGCGTTCCCCCCGGCTACGGCGCGGCCGGCACCACCATGAGCGTGACGCGGGGCTCGCCGGTCGTGCCGTCGGCGCGGACGTGGCCGACGCCGCCGAAGACGTCGGAGCCGTGCAGCCGCGCCCGGACGGTGCAGAAGTCGCGCGCGGCCGGCTTCCGGCAGCTCGACACGACGTCGGTGGCGCCGGCGGCGCGCAGCGCGGCGTCGAGCGCGGTGCTCGTCGGCCGCACGGCCACGTCGCCGGTCAGGCAGACCTCCTCGCCGGCGTTGCGGTCCGGGCACGGCGTCAGCCCGGCGAGGCGGATGCCGTGCAACGCCTCCACCGCCGGCGCGACGCGGCGCTCGTACTCGCGGTCGGCGCGCCGCTCGGCCCGCGCCTCCAGCGCGTCCGACACGGACAGGCTGACGAGGAACGCGGTGGGCAGCCCGGCGACGACGAGCGGCACGGCCAGGACACGGGTGCGCATGGTGGTGTCGTCGGCCGGTCCGGGAGGCGGCTTGACCGCGCCGCGGCAGGGACCCCGCCCCCGGCGCCGAACGTCTCCCGCATGCGCCGCCTGCCTCTGCTGCTCACCGCCCTCGTCGCCGCCGCCTCCGCGCTGCCCGCGCACGGCGCCGCCGCCCCCGTGCTCGACGGCAAGAAGGTGAAGGGGTTCACCTTCACCCAGGCCGTCACCGACCCGCAGGCCCACGTGCTCGCCGAGACGACCGAGAACCCGGTCGACGCCGAGCCCACGCACCAGTGCGTCGCGCCCCGCTGCTACGCCTTCCCGTTCGTCGTGGCACCCGCCAAGGGCCTGAACCCGAAGACGCCGTTCTCCGCGCGGATCTCGTGGACGATGCCGACGTCGCGCTTCTGGCTGATCGTCGTCACCGACAAGAAGGCCGAGAAGGCGCGCTGCGCGACGTTCTACGTCACGGCCGGGCAGCAGGCGACGGTCCGCTCGTCGTCCATCAAGCCGGGCCGTTACGAGATCTGGGTCACCGCGCAGGACGTCGTGGCGCCGGACACCGTGTCGGGCACCGTGTCGTTCCCCGGCACGCACACCCCGGCCGCCAACCCCGGGCCCTCGCCGACCGACCTCTTCGTCAGCGGCTGCAACGCCTGACGCGCTACTCGGTGACCGCCGCGACGAGCTGGTCGGCGGCGGCGTAGGGGTCGGTCTTGCCGCGCACGACCTCCTCGGCGAGCGTGTCGAGGGCGGTGCCGGCGTGCAGGTCGCCGAGGCGTTCGCGCAACGCCGTCACGGCGATGGCCTCGATCTCGCCGGCCGCGCGCGCGGTGCGGCGGCGGTCCAGCTCGCCCGACTCGCGCAGCCACGCCCAGTGCTCGTCCAGGCGTTCGACCAGCTCGTCGACGCCCTCGCCGCGCGCGGCGACCGTCTTCACGATGGGCGGCTTCCACCCGCCGTGCGGGCCGTCGCCCTGGCTGATCATGTTGCGCAGGTCGCGCACCGTGTTGTCCGCGCCCTCGCGGTCGGCCTTGTTGACGACGTAGACGTCGGCGACCTCGAGGATGCCCGCCTTCGCGGCCTGGATCGCGTCGCCCATGCCGGGCGCCAGCAGCACGATCGTGGTGTCGGCCAACGACGCGACCTCGACCTCGGCCTGCCCGACGCCGACGGTCTCCACCAGGATGACCTCGCAGCCCGCCGCGTCGAGCACCCGCAGCGCCTGCGGCGTCGACCAGGACAGCCCGCCGAGGTGCCCGCGCGAGGCCATCGAGCGGATGAACACGCCCGGGTCGGTCGCGTGGTCCTGCATCCGCACCCGGTCGCCGAGCAGCGCCCCGCCGCTGAACGGCGACGACGGGTCGACCGCGAGCACGCCGACCCGCAGGCCCCGCTTGCGGAACGCCGTCACGAGCGCGGACGTCGACGTGGACTTGCCGACGCCGGGCGAGCCGGTGAGGCCGACGATCCGCGCCCGCCCGGTCTTGGGCGCGAGCGCCGCCATGACCTCGCGCAGCTCCGGCGCGGCGTCCTCGACCAGCGAGATGAGCCGCGCGACGGCGCGCGGCGAGCCCTCCTCGGCCGCCGCGACGAGGTCCGCGATCAACCGGCCACGCGGAGGATCAGCGCGTCGCCCTGACCGCCGCCGCCGCACAGCGCCGCCGCGCCGATGCCGCCGCCGCGGCGGCGCAGCTCCAGCGCGAGGTGCAGCGTGATGCGCGCGCCCGACATGCCGATCGGGTGGCCGAGCGAGATCGCGCCGCCGTCGACGTTGACGATCTCCGGGTCGACGCCGAGCTCGCGGGTGGACCAGATGCCGACCGACGCGAACGCCTCGTTGATCTCCACCAGCGAGAGGTCGGACGCGGACAGGCCCTCGCGGGCGAGCGCCTTCTTGATCGCGTTGGACGGCTGCGCCTGCAACGACGCGTCCGGGCCGGCGACGACGCCGTGCGCGCCGATCTCGGCGATCGGCGTGGCGCCGTAGCGCTCCGCCGCGGCCTTCGACATGACGACCACGGCGCACGCGCCGTCGCTGATCTGCGACGCGG
The DNA here is from genome assembly GCA_036382875.1 of Mycobacteriales bacterium. Lineage (GTDB taxonomy): Bacteria > Actinomycetota > Actinomycetes > BP-191 > BP-191 > BP-191. Next base: position 165,859 of record DASVPJ010000017.1, on the reverse strand, counting down.
AGCCGGCCGTGATCGTGCCGTCGGCGGCGAACGCCGGGCGCAGCGCCGCCAGCGACTCGACCGTCGTGCCCGGGCGGACGCCCTCGTCCTCGGTGAACAGCAGCGGCTCGCCCTTGCGCTGCGGGATCGGCACCGGGACGAGCTCCTCGTCGAAGCGCCCCTCCTTCATGGCCGCCGCGGCGAGCTCGTGGGACCGCGCCGCGAACTCGTCCTGCTCCGCGCGCGAGATGCCGAGCTTGGCGTTGTAGCGCTCGGTCGACTCGCCCATCGCGACCTGGTCGAACGCGCAGAACAGGCCGTCGTACGCCATCGAGTCGACGAGCGTCGTGTTGCCGTACTTGAAGCCGGCGCGGGAGCCGGGCAGCAGGTGCGGCGCCTGCGTCATCGACTCCATGCCGCCCGCTACGACGACCTCGAACTCGCCCGCCGCGATGAGCTGGTCGGCGAGCGCGATCGAGTCGATGCCGGAGAGGCAGACCTTGTTGACGTTCAGCGAGGGGACGGTCATCGGGATGCCGCCCTTGACCGCCGCCTGGCGGGCCGGGATCTGGCCGGCGCCGGCCTGGAGCACCTGGCCGAGGATGACGTAGTCGACGTCGTCGCCGGTGACGCCGGCGCGTTCGAGCGCGGCCTTGATCGCGATGCCGCCGAGGTCGGCGGCCGAGAATCCGGCGAGGCTCCCCTGGAGCTTGCCGATCGGCGTCCGGGCGCCGCTGACGATGACCGACCCCGACATGACGGGCCTCCCTGAATACGCGACGTGTCTGCTGCCAGGATACGGGCGTGCGACCGCAGACGCGCTACGCGACCAACGGGGGCGTGAGCATCGCCTACCAGGTCGTCGGCGACGGGCCGGTCGACCTGCTCTGGGTGCCCGGCTGGCTGTCGCACCTGGACCTGCTCTGGCTCGACCCCGGCTACTCGCGGTTCGTGGAGCGGCTCACCCGGTTCGCCCGGGTGATCCTGTTCGACAAGCGCGGGACCGGGCTGTCCGACCCGGTCGCGCCGGAGGTGTCGTTCGACGACCGCGTCGAGGACATCGGCGCCGTGCTGGACGCGGCCGGCTCGCGGAGCGCGTTCGTCATGGGCTACTCCGAGGGCGCGTCGCTGTCGGCGATGTTCGCGCTGCGCCACCCGGACCGGGTGCGCAGCCTGATGCTGGTCAGCGGGTTCGCCTGCGGGAAGCAGACGCCGGAACGGCCGTGGGGCCTGCCGGCCGACATCTACGACCGGCTGCTGGAGATCGTCGAGCACCACTGGGGCGAGGGGCGGCTCGCGGAGGTGTTCGCGCCGTCGATCGCCGACGACCCGTTCACCCGGACGTTCGTGGGCGTCCTCGAACGCTCCGCCGGCAGCCCGGCGATGGCCCGCGCGATCGGCGACTTCATCAGCGCGATCGACGTGACGGCGTTGCTGCCGTCGCTGCGGGTGCCGACGGTCGTCGTCCAGCGCGCGGAGGAGGTCGTGCCGCGCTGGGCCGGCGAGCACCTCGCCTCGCTCGTCCCGGACGCCCGGCTCGTCGTGCTGCCGGGCCACGACCACCTGCCGTGGATCGGCGACCAGGCCGGGCTGCTCGGCGAGATCGAGGAGTGGGCCACCGGCGCCCGCGGCGACGTGACGTACGGCGACCGGCGGGTGCTCACGCTGATGTTCACCGACCTGGTCGGCTCCACGAGCGCGGCGGCGCGCGGCGACCGCGCCTGGACCGAGTCGGTGGCCCGGCTCGACGCGACCACCGCCGACGTGGCCACCCGGCACGGCGGCCGGGTCGTGAAGACGCTCGGCGACGGCGGGCTGGTCGTCTTCGACGGGCCGACGGCGGCCGTCCGGTGCGCGGCCGAGCTCGCGGCGCGGGTCACCGAGAGCGGGCTCGCATTGCGGATCGGCGTGCACACCGGCGAGGTCGCGGTGCGCGGCGACGACGTGAGCGGCGTCGCGGCGGCCGTCGCGGCGCGGGTCTGCGCCGCGGCCGGCGCGGGCGAGGTGCTCGTCAGCTCGACGGTGCGCGACCTCGTGCTGGGCTCCGACCTGACGTTCGCCGACGCGGGCTGGCACGCGTTGAAGGGGCTGCCCGACGAGTGGCGGCTGTGGTCCGTCACGAGCGACCCGAGCCGCCGGGACGCGACCCCCACGGCGGCGAGCCCGCGGCCGATGGACCGCGCGCTGCTGTCGGGGGCGAAGAGATCACCACGGTTGACCCGCGCCATGGTGCGGGTAGTCACCCGGCGACGTTGAGGAGGCCCATGCTCACGCGGATCGACCATGTCGGGATCGCCTGCCACGACCTCGAGGAGAAGATCGAGTTCTACGAGACGACGTTCGGGCTCACCGTCGCCCACCGGGAGACGAACGACGAGCAGGGTGTGCACGAGGCGATGCTGCTCGTCGCCCCGGGCTCGTACGTCCAGCTCCTCCAGCCGACCCGGCCGGACTCGCCGGTGGGGAAGTTCCTCGCCCGCAACGGCGAGGGCGTGCACCACATCGGCTACGGCGTCGACGACGTCGCCAAGGCGCTCGAGGACCTCGACCTGAAGGGCGTGCCGCTGGTGGACCAGCGGCCGCGGCACGGGTCGATGGGCGCGTCGATCGCGTTCCTGCACCCGAAGGGCGTCGGCGGCGTCCTCACCGAGCTGGTGCAGTCGGTCGAGCGGTGACCGACAGCGGCCTCGCGGCGGCGGCGGCCCGGGAGGGCGAGCGCGTCGCCCGCCGCGGCCGTATCCGGGAGGTCGTGTTCGGCGCGCAGGACGGGCTGCTGTCGACGCTCGCGCTCGTCACCGGCGTCCGCGGCGCCGACGCGTCGCGCTACGCGATCCTCGTGGCGGGGTTCGCGGGCGCCCTGTCGGGCACTATCTCCATGGCACTCGGTGCGTACATCGCCGCGAAGAGCCAGCGCGAGGTCTTCGACGTCGAGCTGGAGAACGAGCGGCGCCAGCTCGAACGCCGCCCGCACGTCGAGGTCGTCGAGCTCGCCGACATCTTCCAGGCCGAGGGGCTCGACTACGACAACGCACTCAAGGCCGCCCGTGCCATCGCCACCAACCCGGAGACGATGCTCAAGACGATGGCGGAGAAGGAGCTCGGAATCCCGTACGAACCGCCCGGATCCCCCTCCGAGGACGCCGTCACCATGGGTGCGGCGTTCGTGGTCGGTGCATCCGTGCCCGTACTGCCGTACCTTCTCCTCACGACGACGACCGGGCTGATCGTCTCGGTCGTCCTGACCATCGGGACGCTCTTCGTCATGGGAGTGGTGAAAGCCCGCCTCGCGGGGACCCGGCAGCTCCGCAGCGGTGCGGAGACGGCGGGTCTCGCCGCGCTGGCCGCGGCGCTCGCGTACCTCGTCGGGACGGCCCTGCCGAACGCCCTCGGCATCTCGCCACCTGCCGGCTGACGCCTGTGAACACCGCCCCCGACGACGACGCGCTGACGCTCGGCTCCGAGCCGGACGCCGTGCCGTACGCGCGCCGCTACGTCACCACGACGCTGACCGGCACGGCGGCGGAGGACGTGCTGGCCGACGCGGAGCTGGTCGTGTCGGAGCTGGTCACGAACGCCCTGCTGCACGCGGGCCCGCCGGTGACGCTGCGCGTGCATGTCGACGGCGACGTCGTACGGATCGAGGTCGGCGACGGCAGCCGCCGCGCGCCGTTGCGGGCGCTGGCCCGGCCCGAGGCGATGACCGGGCGCGGCCTGTCCCTGGTCGCGGCGCTGGCCCGCGAGTGGGGCGTGGAGCCGGCGCCGAACGGCAAGGTCGTGTGGTGCGAGCTGTCGTCGTCGGCGCTCGCCCAGCCGGCCGACGACGACGAGGTCGACGTCGACGCGCTGCTCGCCGCGTGGGACGACGAGGAGCTGGACGGCGAGCGCCGCTACACCGTCGAGCTCGGGGACGTGCCCACCGACCTGCTGCTCGGCGCGAAGGCGCACGTCGACAACCTGGTGCGCGAGTTCATGCTGGCCGCCTCCGGTGCCGCGGCGGGCGGCGTGGCCGTCCCGCCGCACCTCGCGACGATGATCGAGGACGTCGTGAACGGCTTCGCCGAGGCCCGCCAGTCGATCAAGCGGCAGGCGATCGACGCGGCGACCCGCGGTGACCGCCGCACGACGCTCACCCTCTCGCTGCCACTGACCGCCGCCGACGCCGGCGAGCGGTACCTGGCCGCGCTGGACGAGGCGGACACCTACGCGCGGGCCGCCCGGCTGCTGACGCTGGAGACGCCGCCGCAGCACCAGGTGTTCCGGCGCTGGTACGTCGAGTCGCTGATCGAGCAGCTCCGCGCGCTGTCGCAGGGCATCGAGCCCGACCCGCCGGTGACGTTCGAACGCCGGCTGCTCGACGAGCTGCGCGTCGTCGCGGTCGCGCGCCGGACCGCCGAGCAGGCGGCCCGGCTGCAGTCGGTGACCGCCGCGCTCGCCGCGACGACCGATGCCGGGTCGGTCGGCGACGTCGTGCTGACCGAGGCCGTCGCCGCGCTCGCCGCGTCCGGCGGCGGCCTGGTCGTGCTGGCCGGCGACCACGTGGACGTCGCCGCGAGCGTCGGCTACGACGCGTCGCTGCTCGACAAGCTGCGTTCGGAGAGCAGCGACGCCGAGCTGCCCGCGGCGTACGCGCTGCGGACCGGCGAGGCGGTCTGGATCGAGTCGCGCAGCGAGCGCGACGAGCGCTTCCCCGAGCTGACCGACTTCGAGCCGTCCACCATCGCGATGTGCGCCGTCCCGCTCGTGGTCGAGGGTCAGGTGCTCGGGGCGCTGCGGTTCTCGTTCGACCAGCCGCGGCTGTTCGACGTGAACGAGCGGCGGTTCGTGCAGACGCTCGCCGGCCAGACCGCCCAGGCGCTCGGCCGGGCCAACGCCCTCGCCGCGCTGGCCGCGGCGAACGCCAAGCTGGCGTTCCTCGCCGACGCCTCCGCCGAGCTGGCCCGGTCCATCGACTACCGGGAGACGCTGGGCAACGTCGCCCGGCTCGCCGTGCCGCGGCTCGCCGACTGGTGCGCCGTGCACCTCGCCGAGGGCGGCGCCGTCCCGGCGATCGCGGTGGCGCACTCCGACCCGGCGAAGGTGGCGCTGGCGCGGGAGTTCGGGGAGCGCTACCCCGTCGACCCGGGCGCCGCCACGGGCGTCGCGAACGTCATCCGGACCGGGCAGCCCGAGATCGTCCGCGAGGTGACCGACGAGATGCTGGTCGCCGTCGCCCGGGACGACGAGCAGCTCGCGACGATGCGCTCGCTCGGGCTGCACTCCGCGCTCATCGTGCCGCTCGCCACGCGCGACCGGGTGCTGGGGACGTTGTCGATGTTCCACGCGGAGTCCGGCCGCACGTACGACGACGCCGACCTCACGCTCGCCGAGGACCTGGCGAAGCGCGGCGCGATGGCCATCGAGCACGCGACGTTGTTCCGCACCCTGTCGGAGTAGCCGCGCCCGCCGGGGCCGCCCCGCCCGCCCCGCCCCGCCCCGCGCCCCCCGGTCCACCCCCGCCGCGGGAGCGTTTCCTGCAGGAAACCGTCACCGGCGAACGTTCGCTGCAGGAAACGCTCACACGCGGTCCGCGGGTGGGTGGGGCCGAGGGGCGGGCGGAGCGCGTTTTGGCGGGTTGCTACCCGTGGGTAACATCGCGCCATGAAGGCCATCCTCGAAGCGATCCTGGCGGGCGACACCCCCGGCGAGGAGTTCGCGTCCCTCTCCGTCCCCGAGTCCTACCGTGCCGTGGTCGTCCGCAAGGACGAGCAGGAGATGTTCTCCGGGCTCACCTCGCGCGACAAGGACCCGCGCAAGGCGCTGCACGTCGACGAGGTCGCGACGCCGGAGCTCGGGCCCGGCGAGGCGCTCGTCGCCGTCATGGCGAGCGCGGTCAACTACAACACCGTCTGGACCTCGATCTTCGAGCCGGTGTCGACGTTCAAGTTCCTGGAGCGCTACGGCCGCCTGTCGCCGCTGTCGAAGCGGCACGACCTGCCGTACCACGTGGTCGGCTCCGACCTGGCCGGCGTCGTGCTGCGCACCGGGCCGGGCGTGCACGCGTGGAAGCCCGGCGACGAGGTCGTCGCGCACTGCCTGTCCGTCGAGCTGGAGAGCCCGGACGGCCACAACGACACCATGCTCGACCCCGAGCAGCGCATCTGGGGCTTCGAGACGAACTTCGGCGGCCTCGCCGAGCTGGCCCTGGTCAAGGCCAACCAGCTCATGCCGAAGCCCGACCACCTGTCGTGGGAGGAGGCCGCCTGCCCCGGCCTCGTCAACAGCACGGCGTACCGCCAGCTCGTGTCCGTCAACGGCGCCAACATGAAGCAGGGCGACACCGTCCTGATCTGGGGCGCGAGCGGCGGCCTGGGGTCGTACGCCACGCAGTTCGCCCTCAACGGCGGCGCGGTCCCGGTCTGCGTCGTCTCGTCGCCGGAGAAGGCCGAGATCTGCCGCGCGATGGGCGCGGAGCTGGTCATCGACCGTTCGGCCGAGGGCTACAAGTTCTGGAAGAACGAGCAGGAGCAGGACCCCAAGGAGTGGCAGCGCCTCGGCGCGAAGATCCGCGAGCTGACCGGCGGCGAGGACCCGGACATCGTGTTCGAGCACCCGGGCCGGGAGACGTTCGGCGCGTCGGTCTACGTCACCCGCAAGGGCGGCACGATCGTCACCTGCGCCTCGACGTCGGGGTACCTGCACCAGTACGACAACCGCTACCTCTGGATGCACCTCAAGCGGATCATCGGGTCGCACTTCGCGAACTACCGCGAGGCCTGGGAGGCCAACCGGCTGATCGCCAAGGGCCACATCCACCCGACGCTGTCGAAGGTGTACTCGATGGAGGACACCGGGCAGGCGGCGTACGACGTGCACCGCAACCTGCACCAGGGCAAGGTCGGCGTGCTCTGCCTGGCGCCGTCCGAGGGCCTGGGCGTGCGGGACGCGGCGCTGCGGGAGAAGCACGAGACGGCGATCAACCGCTTCCGCAACGTCTGACGCGCGCGACGGCCCGGCGCCGTCCGGGGCCGCGCGCTCCGGCGCCCTCCGGCGGGCCGCCCGCTCCCGGGGCCCGTCGGCCCGGGAGCGCGCGCTCCCGGGCCGCCCCGGCCCGGGGCGCCCCCAACCGTGAAGCCCGTGGCACCCCCCTCCCGCGTGGTGATCTTCACAGTTCGGGGGGGGCGCCCGGCCCGGCCGGGAAGTCGCGCGACGGCGGCGCGGCGGCCCGCTAGCGTCGCGGCCGTGGGGATCGAACGACACGACGACCCGGCCGCGTACGCCGCCCGCGTGCTGCCGCTGCTGCTGCGGGACGAGGCCCGGTTCAACCTGGAGATCGCGGTCATCTCCCGCGCGGCGGAGGGGTTCCGCTACCCCGCCGGCGACGCCGGCCCCGACGAGGAGCCGCTGCTGCTCACCGTCGACGGCATGCCAGCCGTCCGGACGCCACCGCACAACCTGCTCATGGCTCCCGTCCCGGCGACGGCGGCCCCGGCCCTCGCGGCGTACCTCCGCGACACCGACCTCCCCGGCGCGCTCGGCGCGCCGGACGCGGTGACGGCGTTCGCCGAGGCGTACGGCCGGCCGTTCCACGTGTCCCGCCAGCAGGGCGTCTACGAGCTCCGCGAGCTGGTCCCGCCGGCCCGCCCGGCGCCCGGCGTGCTGCGGGTCGCCGACGACTGGCCGCTGGTCGAACGCTGGGCGCGCGAGTTCACCGACGAGGTCGGGCTGCCGCGCCAGGACCTGACGTCGTTCCGCGCCCGCTACGACGAGGGCCTGATCTGGGTCTGGGTCGACGGCGAGCCGGTCTGCCTGGCCGGCTGCGGCGGCTTCACGCCGAACGGCGCCCGCGTCGGCCCGGTGTACACGCCGCCGGCCCTCCGGGGCCGCGGCTACGCGAGCGCCGCCACCGCCGCCGTGACGCGCGAGCTGCTCGGCCGCGGCCGGACGAGCACGTTCCTCTACACCGACCTCGCCAACCCGACCAGCAACCGGATCTACCAGGCGATCGGCTACCGGCACGTCACGGACGTTCGCGAGGTGACCTTCGGCCGGTAGGTTCCCTCCATGCCGGAGCCCGCGAAGAAGCCCGCCCGCAAGCCCCCCGCGAAGCGAACCAGTGCCGGCACGCGCTCGCGCAAGGCGCGCGAGGCGGTCCAGGCGGCCGCCGAGTCCGTCCGCGAGGCGCGCGAGGCGGAGCAGGAGGCCGACGAGGCCGCCGCCGCCGCGCAACGCGCCGGCGAGGCCGCGGTCGCCGCCGCCGAGGAGGTCGAGCCGGACGACCCGCTGCTCGACACCGCGATCCGGCAGATCGAGGCGGGCGCGACCGACGACCAGCCGTTCGGCGAGCCGGGCGACCCCATCGGCGAGCGCTCGCCGTTCCGGATCGCGTTCACCGCGAGCCTCGGCGTGCTGGCGGCGGTGCTGCTCGCGAAGGCCGTGGTGCTCGTCCGCGACGTGATCGTGCTGATCGTCATCTCCGGCTTCCTCGCGATCGGGCTGAACCCGGCGGTGGAGTTCCTCCAGCGCCGCCGGATGAGGCGTTCGGTCGCGGTCGCCGCCGTGATCGGCGCGGTGCTGCTGTTCTTCGGCGGGTTCGTCGCGGCCGCGGTGCCGCCCGTCGCGCGGCAGGCCACCGAGCTGCAGGAGAACGTCCCCGACTACGCCCGCCGCGCCCGCGAGAACGCGACGTTCCGCGACCTCGACGAGCAGTTCCACATCGTGGACAAGATCACCAAGGCGGTGAACGAGAACGCCGGCGCCGCCGCGGGCAGCGCGCTCAGCGTCGCGCGCGGGGTGCTGAACGTCGTCTTCAAGACCCTCACCGTGCTGATCCTGACGCTGTACTTCCTCAGCTCGTACCCGAACATCAAGCGCGGCGCCTACCGGCTGATCCCGCGCTCCAGGCGGGCGCGGGCCGGCCTGATCGCCGACGAGATACTCAGCCGGGTCGGCGGCTACGTCCTCGGCAACCTCGCCACGTCGGTGGTGGCCGGGGTCTGCGCGTTCGTGTTCTTCATACTGGCCGACGTCCCGTACCCCGTCGCGCTCGCGATGCTCGTCGCGATCTTCGACCTGATCCCTCTCGTCGGCGCGACGATCGCCGCGGTGGTCTGCACGGCGGTGGCGTTCTTCGTCTCGGTGCAGGTCGGCATCATCTCGACGGTCTACTTCCTGCTCTACCAGCAGGTGGAGAACTTCGTGGTCGTCCCGCGGGTGATGAAGAAGACGGTCGACATCTCGCCGCTCGCCACGATCGTCGCGGCGCTGATCGGCGGCACCCTGCTCGGCGTCATCGGCGCGCTGCTGGCGATCCCGGTCGCCGCCGCGATCCAGCTCGTCGGCAGCGAGGTGGTCTACCCCCGGCAGGACGCGGGCTGATGAAGGCTGTGCGCTTCCACGGCGCGGGCACCCGCCCGGCCATCGAGGACGTGCCGGTCCCGGAGCCGCGCTCCGGCGAGGTGCGCGTCCGGGTCAAGGCGTGCGGCATCTGCGGCTCGGACGTGCACATCGTGCACGGCGTCACGCCGGCCGCCGTGCCGCTCACGCTCGGCCACGAGCCGTCCGGCGTCGTGGACGACCCCGGCGACACCGACTGGAGCACCGGCGACCGGGTGAGCATCGCGGCCGGCTACGGCTGCGGCGACTGCGCGCTGTGCGCCGCCGACCGGCCCAACCTCTGCCCGGGCCTGCACATCCCCGGCATCACGCGGGACGGCGCGCAGGCGGAGTACGTCGTCGTCCCGGCCCGGGCGCTCGTCGCGCTCCCGGACGGCGTGGACTTCGCCACCGGCGCGATCGTCACGGACGCGGTGGCGACGCCGTTCCACGCGATCCGCCGCAACGGCGTCGCGCGCGGCCAGACCGCCGTCGTCTACGGCGTCGGCGGGCTCGGCCTGCACGCCCTCACGATCCTCAAGCAGGTCGTCGGCGCGCACGTGATCGCCGTCGACGTGCTGCCCGCCGCGCTCGACCGCGCCACCGCGTTCGGCGCCGACGAGGTGGTCGACGGGTCGGCCAAGCCGGCCGCCGCGGTGCGCGCGCTGACCGGCGGCGGCGCCGACGCGTCGTTCGAGTTCGTCGGCGCCGCGGCGGTGACCGACCAGGCGGTGAAGTCGCTGCGCCGCGGCGGGACCTGCACCGTCGTCGGCGTGACGCCCGAGCCGCTGCGCCTCGGCCTCCCGCAGGCGCTGCTCGTCGCCGGCGAGATCACGCTGCAGGGGTCGTTCGGCTGCTCCGGCGCGGAGCTGGCCGAGCTCATCGGCCTCGTCGCGGACGGCACGCTCGACCTGTCCGGCACGATCACGCACCGGTACGCCCTCGAGGACTTCGACGCCGCGCTGCGGACGTTGGAGACGAAGGAGGGCGACCCCATCCGGGTGGTCGTCGAGCAGTGAGGCTGCTCCGGACGCGGCCGGCGTTCGGTGCCCTCTGGTACGCGCGGCTGGTGTCGTTCCTCGGCGACTCCCTCGAACGCGTCGCGCTGATCCTCTACGTCGCCCGCTCCGGCAACGCGGCGGGCGTCGGCCTGCTGCTGCTGGCCGCGGAGTTCGTGCCGACGGTGTTCGGCCCGTTCACCGGCGCGCTCGCCGACCGGGTCCGCTCGAAGCGCCGCTTCCTCGTCACCTGCGAGCTGCTGCAGGGCGCGGTCGTCACGGTGATCGCGCTGGCGACGCCGCCGCTCGCGCTGCTGCTCCCGCTCGTGACGATCCGCAACGGCATCGGCAACGCGTTCCAGCCCGCCGCGCGCAGCGCCGTCCCCGACCTCGTCGCGGACGACGAGCTGGACCGGGCCAACGCGCTGCTCGGCTTCGGCACGTTCGGGCTGGACGCGGTGGGCCCGGTGATCGCGGCGGTGCTGCTGCGCTTCGTCGACGTGCGCGAGGTGCTGCTGTTCGACGCCGTGACGTTCGCCGCGGGCGCCGCGCTGCTGCTGCGGCTGCCGCCGCTACACGCGGCCCCGCGCGAGGAGGAGACGCGGCTGCGTACGGACGCGCTGGAGGGCGTCCGCTACGTGCTGCGGGACCGGTTCCTCCGCGCGCTGGTGCTCGGCTTCGCCGCGGTCGTCGTCTGCACCGGCGTGGACGACGTGGCGCTCGTCTTCCTGGCCACCGAGACGCTGCACGCCGGCGAGCGGACCGCGAGCGTGCTCTACGCCGGTTCCGGGATCGGGCTGCTGCTCGGCTTCCTGGTGCTGGCCCGGCGGGCGCCGCGCGCGTCGGCGGCGTTCCTCGTAGGCCTCACCGTCTCGGCGGCGGGCAACGCGCTCACCGGCCTGTCCGGCACGGCCGCGCTCGCGCTGCTGTTCCAGGTCGTGCGCGGGCTCGGCGTCTCGCTCACCGACGTCGGCCACACGAACCTGATCCAGCGCAACGTCCCCGCGCACCTGCGCGGCCGGGCGTTCGCCAACCTCTACGCCGCGCTCGGCGTCGCGGTCGGGATCGCGTTCGCGGCGGGCGGGCCGTTCGTGGAGGCGGTGGGGCCGCGGGTCGCGCTCGTGGTCTCGGGGGTCGCGGGCGTCGTCGCCGCGCTCGTCACGGCAACGCGGCTAGGAACTCCGTCAGCGCCGCGTTGAACGCCTCCGGCGCCTCCATCGCGGTGAGGTGCCCCGCCTCGGGGATCGTGACGAGCCGCGCGTCCGGCAACGCCGCCGCCATCGCCTCCGCGTCGGACACCGGCGACAGCGCGTCCTCCTCCCCCACGACGACCAGCGCGGGGACGGACACGCCGCGCAGCGTCTCGAACGAGTCCGGCCGCGCCGCCATGGCCCGCTGCGCCCACGCGACGGCCGGCGGCGGCGCCGTCTCGACGGTCGCCTTGATGCGGCCCTGCACGAGCGGCCGGGAGGACTTCGTGGTGTCGCCGGTGAGCTTCGGCAGCACCTCGTCGGCGAGCAGCGCCGACGAGCCGGCCTCGACCACCGCGTCGGCGATCCGCAGCCGGTTGGCCGCGGCCTCCGGCGGGTCGGCGGCGGCCTTGGTGTCGGCCAGCACCAGGCCGCGGACGCGCTCGGGGTGGCGCCGCAGGAACGCCATCGCGACGTAGCCGCCCATCGACAGCCCGCCGACCACGGCGGTGTCCACTTTCTTCGCGTCGAGCATCGCGGCGACGTCGTCGGCCACCTCGTCGAGGCTCGGCTCGTCGTGGCCGAGGCGCGTCCCGCCGAAGCCGCGCTGGTCCGGGCAGAGCACGCGCCAGGAGCCGGAGAGGGCCTCGCGCTGCGCGGCCCACATGCTCGCGTTGAGCGGGAACGCGTGGAGCAGCACGACCGCCGGCCCCCGTCCCGACTCGATCACGTACGGATCGACTCGCACGCCCCGACCCTAGCCGAACGCGCCCGCAGTGAGCCCGCCGTCCACCACGATCGCCTGGCCGGTGACGTACGACGCCGCGTCGCTGGCGAGGAACAGCGCGGCGCCGGCCATCTCCTCCGCCTTCGCCCAGCGGCCCATCGGGATCGTCGCGGTCATCGCCTTGGAGACCTCGTCGTTCTCCCACAGCGCGCGGTTCAGGTCGGTCGCGGTCCAGCCGGGGCAGAGCGCGTTGACGCGCACGCCGCGCGGCGCCCACTCGATGGCCACGGAGCGGGTGAGGTTGACGACGGCGGCCTTGGCGGCGCCGTACGGCGTCACGGCCGGCGTGCCGCCGAGCCCGGCGATCGAGGAGACGTTGATCACCGACCCGCGGCCGCGCTCCAGCAGGTGCGGGCCGGCGGCCTGCATCACGTGCACGATCGACTCGAAGTTCAGCCGCATCACCTTGCCGTACGCGTCCGGCCGGACGTCGGTGAACGGCGCCATGAACGACGTGCCGCCCGCGTTGTTCACGACCACGTCGAGGTGCCCCAGGGCGCCGACCGCGTCGCGCACCATGCCGGCCACCGCGTCGCGGTCGGTCACGTCGGCGGGCACCACGAACGCCTTGCGGCCCAGCTCCGCGACCTCCGCCGCGGTGTCCGCCAGCGCCTCCGGCGTGCGCGCCGAGATCGCGACGTCGGCGCCGGCCGCGGCGAACGCCACCGCGATCGCGCGGCCGATGCCGCGGCTCGCGCCGGTCACCAGTGCGGTCTTGCCGTCCAGGTCGATCATCCGGGTCCCTCCCACGTGCGCGGCAACGGCGACGAGCCTGGCACAAGAGTCTCCGACACGACGTCGAGCACCTCCTCGGCGAACCCGACGAACAGGTGCTTGCTGCGTTCGACCTCGACCACGCGCGCCCCCGGCACCCGCGCGAAGCGCTCCCGCGCCTCCGGCGGCCGCAGGTAGTCGTCGTGCTCGGGCACGACGGCGACGAGCGGCTTGCCGGACGCCGCCCACGCGTCGAGGTCCGCGTCGCCGGCCCGCTTCAGCGGCGGCGCCAGCAGCACGGCGCCGCGCACCGTCGGGTCGGCCGCGCCGTGCAGCAGCGCCAGCTCCGACCCGAACGACCACCCGACGAGCCACGGCGCCGGCAGGTCCTCCGCCTCCACCAGGTCCAGCGCGGCGGCGACGTCGTAGCGCTCCGCGTCGCCCCCGTCGAACGCCCCCTCGCTGCCCGCCGTGCCCCGCGTGTTGAACCGCAGCACGGCGATCCCCGCGAGCGCGGGCAGCCGCCAGTCGGCCTTGCGCAGCAGGTGGCTGTCGACGCTGCCGCCGTGCGTCGGCAGCGGGTGGAGGAACAGCGCCGTGGCCTGCGGCGGCGCGCCCTCGGGGAGCGCGAGGTGCCCCACCAGCCGCAGCCCGTCGGCGGTGTGCAGCGTGACGTCGCGGCGTTCGGCGGGCAGGACGGTGTTGGCGCGGATGTCGGCGGTCACGTGGTCTCGCTGACGACCTCTCCGTCGACCACGTCGTCGCTGCGGTTCTTCCCGCCCGCGGTCGCCGCGCCGAACGCGAGCACCGCGAACAGCTTCTTCGGCCGCAGCCCCGCGGCCGCCGCCTGCATGAGGATCTCGAAGCCGCGGTCGTTGCCGCGCCAGTGCTCGCGCAGCACCTGCTCGCCCGCGCCCATCAGCAGCCGGCGCACCGCCCAGCCGATGACGGCGACGTCGTCGAGCTGGCCGAGGCCCGGGATGAAGTCCGGGATGACGTCGAACGGCAGCAGCAGGTACGTGCCCGCGGCGGCGACCTCGTACTTCACCCGCTTGGGCACGCGCGGGTCCTTGGCCACGTCGCGGAACAGCCGCGCGACGTCGGGGACGAACTGCGCCGCCTCGCGCGCGACCGCCAGCATGCGTTCCTTGTCGAGTGCCACGGGGTCATTCTCCCCGTCACACCCCCCGGCTACGCCAGCCGGGGGTGCCGGTCTCCGGGGCTACGACAGCCGCGCGGTCGCCGTCCCGGTCGTGGGGGCGCTCACGCCGCCCGCGCAGGCGCCGGCGTTGACCCACACGACGAGCTCGCCCCGCGTCGGCTTGAAGCGCACCGGCTGGGGCGTCGAGCCGCAGTAGTCGCCGAACGTCGAGTCGACCGCGCCGTCCGCGTCGGCGTCCCACGCCAGGCGGAACGCCACGGGCAGGCCGTTGCCGTCGGAGACGGACACGAGCGCGCGCGACTCGCCCTTGTGCGTGGGCAGGACGGCGCCGCCGTAGCGGGTGCCGTTGACGTTGGTCTCGCCGGTCATCACGCCGGCGACGCCGCCGGCGTAGGTGTAGCCGGCGCTGGCGACGCGCTCGCGCGCGCCGGGCACGGCGTGGGCGGCGGGCGTCGTGGCGACGGCGGCGGCGACGGCCGCGAGGGCGACGAAGGTGCGGGGCATCGGGAACCTCCTCTGGGGACTCGCGGGGTAGAGCCCCGGCGAGCCCGGAGGGTTCACCGCTGCGAGTAGTCCCTGAACCCGCGGCCGGTCTTGCGGCCCAGGTACCCGGCCGTGACGAGGTGCTCGAGCAGCGGCGCCGGCGCGAAGCCGGGCTCGCGGAACTCCAGGTACAGCGTCTGCTGGATCGCGAGCGCCACGTCGAGGCCGACCACGTCGAGCAGCTCGAACGGCCCCATCGGGTGGCCGCAGCCGAGCTTCATCGCGTAGTCGATGTCGTCCACCGACGAGTAGTGCTCCTCCAGCATCTTCACGGCGTCGTTGAGGTACGGGAACAGCAGCGCGTTGACGATGAACCCGGCCCGGTCGCCGCAGACGACCGGGTGCTTGCCGAGCGCCGTCGAGATCGCGCGCGCGACCGCGAGCGTGTCCTCCGACGTGCGGACGGTCGGCACGACCTCGACCAGCTTCATCACCGTGGCGGGGTTGAAGAAGTGCAGGCCGACGACGTCCTCGGGCCGCGACGTCGCGGCGGCACACTCGATGACCGGCAACGAGCTCGTCGTCGTCGCGAGCACCGCGCCCGGCTTCACGACCTCGTCCAGCGCGGCGAACAGCGCGCGCTTCACGGTGAGGTCCTCGACCACCGCCTCGATCACCAGGTCGCAGTCGGCGAGGTCGTCCAGCGCCTCGGTGCCGGTGACCCGGCCGAGCGCGGCGTCGCGGCCCGCCTCGTCCAGCTTGCCGCGCTGCACCGCCTTCTCCAGCGACTTCTCCAGCGTCGCGCGGGTGGCCGCGACCTTGTCCGCGGACCGCGCCCGGTAGACGACGTCGTAGCCGGCCTTGGCGCAGACCTCGACGATCCCGGACGCCATCGTGCCGGTGCCGACGACGCCGATCCGGGAGACCTGGCGGCGCGGCTCCGTGGCGGCGGCCTCGGCGGCGCTCGGTACCACCTTGGAGGAGTCCGGCGACTCGTACGTGTAGAAGCCGCGGCCGGTCTTGCGGCCGAGGAACCCGGCCGTGACGAGCTGCTTGAGGATCGGCGACGGGGCGTGCAGGTGGTCGCGCGACTGGTGGTACATCGTGTCGAGGATCTCGTACGCGCTGTCCAGGCCGATCAGGTCGAGCAGCGCCAGCGGCCCCATCGGGTGGCCGCAGCCGAACCGCATCGCCGCGTCGATGTCGTCGGCGGTGGCGTAGCGGCTCTCCAGCATCCGGACGGCGTTGTTGAGGTAGCCGAACAGCAGCGCGTTGGCGATGAAGCCGGCCCGGTCGCCCGCCGTGACGTCGGTCTTGCCGATGCGCGCGACGAGCGCCTCGATGTCGTCCACGACCTCCTGGTCGGTGACGACCGAACGGATCACCTCGACCAGGGCCATGACCGGCGCGGGGTTGAACCAGTGCATCCCGATGACCCGGCTCGGCCGCTCGGTCGCGACCGCGATCTCGGTGACGGACAGCGCGGAGGTGTTGGTGGCGAGGATCGCCTCGGGCGGGCAGATGCGGTCCAGCCGCGCGAACAGGTCGGTCTTGAGGTCGAGCCGCTCCGGGATGGCCTCGATGGCCAGGTCGACGTCGTCGAGGCGTTCGAGCTCGGTGGTGAGCTCGATGCGTTCGAAGATCGCGTCGCGCTCGGCCTCGGTCAGCTTGCCGCGGGAGAGCGCGCGGCTGGTCGAGTGCTCGATGTGGCCGCGGCCGCGGGCCAGGCCGTCCTCGGTCGGCTCCACGCCGACGACGTGAAGGCCGTTGCGGGCCAGCACCTCCGCGATGCCGGCACCCATCGTGCCCAGCCCGACCACGCCCACCTTGCGGAACTCGCGCGCCACCGTTCCTCCGACCTCGTGCGTCCGTGCGCGAAGTCTCGCACGACCGTAGTTGCACCCCCTCACCTGAGTGGGTAGACAGCGTTGGTGGCCAGACGAGACGCCCCGAACTTCGCGGTCGCCACGGCCGTCGACGGCGGGACCACCGTGGTGGTGGTGCGGGGTGAGCTCGACATCGCGTCGGCGGCGGCGTTGCGGGAGACGTTCCTGCGGCTGATCGACACGGAGACGCTGCCCGACCTCGCGATCGACGGCAGCGGGCTGACGTTCGTGGACTCCAGCGGCCTGGCGGTGCTGCTCATGGCGGCGCGGCGGTGGAACGACGCCGGGAAGCGGATCACGCTCCGCGACCCGAGCCCGACGCTGGTCCGGATCGTGGACCTGACCGGGGTGCGGCGGGCGTTCGACCTCTAGGCGGTGGCCAGGTCGGCCCACAGCACCTTGCGCGAGCCGTCCCTGCGGACGCCCCACCGGTGCGCGAGCCGCGACACGAGCATCAGCCCGCGGTGCCCGTCCTCCTCCACCAGCGGCGTCAACGACGCCGCGGTGGGCGCCGCCTCGTCCGCCACCTCGACCAGGACGTGGGCGTCGCCCACGACGATCTGGAGGTCGATCTCGTCGGAGCCGGAGACCACGGCGTTGGTGACGAGCTCGCTCACGACGAGCGTCAGGTCCTCGACGGGGACGACCGTGCCGTCGCCGGGCACGGCGTCGCGCACGAAGGCGCGAGCCGCCGCGGGCGTGTCGACGCCGGCGGGCAGCGTGGTGTGCGCACGCAGCTCCATATGACCCTTCCCCGGTCGGGTTCCCGCGTGGGGTTGCCCACCCCCCAAGATCGGGAAACGCGCGGGTCAGGAAAGTTTCTGGGCGCGGCGGATCACCGCGACGATTTCTCCCATGATGGCCGTGAGCGCGTAGTCCTTGGGGGTGAAGACGCCCGCCACGCCGAGGTCCCTGAGCTCGCGCGCGTCGGCGTCCGGGATGATCCCGCCGACGACGACCGGGACGTCCCCCATGCCCGCCTCGCGCAGCCCGTCGAGCACCGCGGGCACCAGCTCGCGGTGGCTGCCGGACAGGATCGACAGGCCGACGCAGTGCACGTCCTCCTCGACGGCCGCCGCGACGATCTGCGCGGGCGTGAGCCGGATGCCCTGGTAGACCACCTCGAACCCGGCGTCGCGCGCGCGGACGGCGATCTGCTCGGCGCCGTTGGAGTGGCCGTCCAGACCCGGCTTGCCGACGAGCAGCTTCAGCCGCCGGCCGAGGCGTTCCCCGGTCTCGCGCACGGCCTCGCGGACCGCCGCCAGCTCCTCCCCCGCCTCGCCGGGCGCGACGGCCGCGGAGACGCCGGTGGGGGCGCGGTACTCGCCGAAGACCTCCCGCAGCGCGCCGGCCCACTCGCCGGTCGTCACGCCGGCGCGGGCGCAGGCGAGCGTCGCGTCCATCAGGTTCGTGTCGGTCTTCGCGGCGTCGCGCAGCGCGCGCAGCGCCTCGTCCACGGCGTCGCCGTCGCGCCCCTCCCGCCAGGCCGCGATCGCGTCGCGCGCGTGCCCCTCGACCGACGGGTCGACGGTGAGGATCGCGGTGCCGAGGTCGGCGAGGAGCGGGTTCTCCTCGGTGGTGGTGAAGGCGTTGACGCCGACCACGACCCGCTCGCCGGACTCGACCTTGCGGCGGTGCTCGGCGTGGCTCGCGACGAGGCGGCCCTTCATGTAGCCGCTCTCCACCGCCGCGACCGCGCCGCCCATCGCCTGCACGCGGTCGATCTCCTCCTTGGCGCCCGCGACGAGCTCCGCGACCTTGGCCTCGACCACCCGCGAGCCGGTGAAGACGTCGTCGTACTCCAGCAGGTCGGTCTCGTACGCGAGCACCTGCTGGAGCCGCAGCGACCACTGCTGGTCCCACGGCCGCGGCAGGCCCAGCGCCTCGTTCCACGCCGGGAGCTGCACGGCCCGGGCGCGGGCGTCCTTGGACAGCGTCACGGCGAGCATCTCCAGCACGATGCGCGCGACGTTGTTCTCCGGCTGCGCCTCGGTGAGGCCGAGGGAGTTCACCTGCACGCCGTAGCGGAAGCGCCGCTGCTTCGGGTCGGTGACGCCGTAGCGCTCTCGCGTGATGTCGTCCCACAGGGCGACGAACGCGCGCATCTTGCACATCTCCTCGACGAAGCGCACGCCGGCGTTGACGAAGAAGCTCATCCGCCCGACGACGTCGCCGAACCGCTCCGGCGGGACCTGGCCGGAGTCGCGGACCGCGTCCAGCACCGCGATCGCGGTGCAGAGCGAGTACGCGATCTCCTGGACCGGCGTCGCGCCCGCCTCCTGGAGGTGGTACGAGCAGATGTTGATCGGGTTCCACTTCGGCATCGCCGTGACGGTGTACGCCACCATGTCGGTGATCAGCCGGAGGCTGGGGCCGGGCGGGAAGACGTAGGTCCCGCGCGAGAGGTACTCCTTGACGATGTCGTTCTGCGTGGTGCCGGCGAGGCTCGTGACGTCGGCGCCCTGCTCCTCCGCGACCACCTGGTAGAGCGCGAGCAGCCACATCGCGGTGGCGTTGATGGTCATCGACGTGTTCATCTCGGCGAGCGGGATGCCGTCGAACAGCGCCCGCATGTCACCTAGGTGGCTGACCGGGACGCCGACCTTGCCGACCTCGCCGCGGGCCAGCTCGTCGTCCGGGTCGTAGCCGGTCTGCGTCGGCAGGTCGAACGCGACCGACAGGCCCGTCTGGCCCTTCGCGAGGTTGCGGCGGTAGAGCGCGTTCGACTCCTCGGGGCTGGAGTGGCCCGCGTACGTCCGCATCACCCACGGCTTGTCAGGCATGGCCGCAGTCTCTCAGACGGCGATGACGCTGCTCACGGCGGGGACGCGGGCCCGGACGATGCGTTCGACGCCGGTCCGCAACGTTACCTGCTGGAGCGTGCAGTCGGCGCACTCGCCGTTCATCCGCACGCGTACGACGCCGCCCTCGACGCCGACCAGCTCCACGCCCCCGTGCAGGTGCGGGCGGATCTCGTCGAGCGCGCGCTCGACGGCGGCGGCGTCGACGGTCACGCGGTCAATGCTACGGTCCCGCCGTGCCCGAGCTCTCCCGCATGCTGGACGCCAACAAGGCGTACGCAGCCGCGCACCCGCCCGCACCCGGCGCGCGGCCGACCCGACACGTCGCCGTCGTGACGTGCATGGACGCCCGCATCGACGTGTTCGCCGCGCTCGGCCTGAGCCTCGGCGACGCGCACGTCATCCGCAACGCCGGCGGCCGCGTGACCGAGGACGTGCTGCGCAGCCTCGCGCTGTCGTCGCACGTGCTCGGCGTCGACACCGTCCTGGTGATGCAGCACACCGGCTGCGGCCTCGCCGGGGTCACCGACGAGGAGCTGCGCGAACGCACCGGCGCCGACCTCGGCTTCCACGCGATCGCCGACCACGAGGCGGCGCTGCGGGAGGACGTGGAGACGCTGGCCGGGACGCCGTACCTCGCGCCGGTCCGCGCGATCGCCGGCTGGGTCTACGACGTCGACACCGGCGCCGTCACCGACGTCTGCCGCGTCGAGCGCTAGCCGCCGGCCGCCGCCGCCCGCCGCCGGCCGCCGCGGCCGCGACCGCCGCCGCGCGGCCCGGCGGATTTCGCGACCTGGTCGCGGCTCCCGCACGGCGGTGGTCGATTTCGCGACCCGGTCGCGGAATGCCGCCGCGCCCGGTCGCGCAATGCGCCGGCCCGGTCGCGGCATCCGCAGGGGGCGGCGTCAGGTGAGGGAGAGCAGGGTGTTGAGCTGGCGGACGAGCATGAGGTGCCACAGGCCGGTGATCCGCACCTGGCGCTTCAGCACCGACACGGTGAACGCCCGCCCCTCAGGCGTGAGCACGGACGGCATGCCGTAGAGCAGCGGGATCGTGGAGAACCCCATCAGCGTCTCCGACGGCATCTCGATCCGCACCTTCGAGCCGGGGATGCCGGTGGGGTACACCTGGCAGACGCCGTTGGCGAAGCGCAGCCCCACCGACACCTCGGCGTCCGGCACGGCGATCGTGACGGTGCCGTTCGTGGCGTCGAGCACGCGCGCCTTGGCCGGGTTCTCGGCGGCGGCGGTGAGCAGCCCCGCGAGCATCGCGTCGAGCCCGCCGTTGTCGGGGTCGACCAGCAGGACGGAGGCCATCAGGCGGACGGCACCTCGTCGATGAACTCGGTTTCCACCTTCGTGGTGAGGTCCACGAGCACGTTCGACGCCTTCACGTAGCGCACGATCGTCGGCAGGTCGCCCTTCACCTTGATCTTGCCCTGCATCATCCCCTTGACGGGGTCGAGCTCCTTCTTCACGACCGACTTCCACCGGCTGTACGGCGCGCTGATCGTGAACTTCGCGGACTTGGCCCGCGGGTCGTCCGGGCCATCGAGGCGCGCGGCGTCGCGGCACTTGCCGTGCCACAGGTCCAGCCACGCGTAGACGTCCTCGTCCACGCCCTTGTCGGGCTCCTTCTCGTACACGAAGACGAGGTCGCCCTCCCACGTGGCGGCCGCGTCGGCGTACTCCGCCGAGGTGTTGATCTTCTCGACGAACTCCTCGAGCCACTCCTCGCTCGGGAACACCGGCATGTCTACTCGCCTCCGTACGGGTACCAGCCCTGGCCGGTCTTCCGGCCGAGGTCGCCGGCCGTGACCATGCGCAGCAGGCCCTCGGTCGGGTGGAACTTCTCGTCCTGGGTGTCGGTGTAGATGTTGCGCGCGGCGTTGACCATGATGTCCACGCCGGTGAGGTCCATCGTCTGCAACGGCCCCATCGCGTGGCCGAAGCCGAGCCGGCACGCGACGTCGACGTCCTCGGCGGTCGCGACGCCGGACTCGACCAGCTTCGCCGCCTCGATGGACAACGCGACGATGAGCCGGGTCGTGACGAAGCCGGCGACGTCGCGGTTGACGACGATGCACGTCTTGCCGACCTCCTCGGCGAACGCCCTCGCCCGCCCGAGCGTGTCGTCGCTCGTCTTGTAGCCGCGCACGAGCTCGCAGAGCCGCATCATCGGCACCGGCGAGAAGAAGTGCGTGCCGACGACGCTCTCCGGCCGCGACGTGACCGCGGCGATCTGCGTGATCGGGATGGCGCTCGTGTTGGTCGCGAGCACGGCGTCCGCCCGGCAGATCTTGTCGAGCGCGGTGAAGACCTCGTGCTTGACCTCGATCTTCTCGAACACCGCCTCGACCACGATGTCCGCGTCCGCGGCCGCCTCGATGTCGGTGGTCGTGGTGATCCGCGCCAGCGACTCGTCGCGCGCGGTCGCCTCCAGGCGGCCCTTCTCGACGAACTTGTCGTACGACTTCGCGATCGTCTTGCGGGCGCGCTCCAGCGCGTCCTCGCCGACGTCGCGCAACGTCACGTCGTAGCCCGCCTGCGCCGCCACCTGCGCGATGCCCGAGCCCATCAGACCGGCGCCGACGACGGCGACCCGCTTGCCCACGTGTACCCCTTCCGGAACGTCGTACGGAGTCTACGGTTGTCGCATGAGCGCTCTCGCACCGGACGACTGGCCGACCCTGCGCGACGCGGTGCCGGCGAGCGAGGCGACCGTGATCCGGTCGCTGCTGGACGCGTACGGCATCCCGGTCGTGCTGGAGCCGCTCGGCGCCAACGGCTGGCTCACCATGTCGCAGCCGCACGCCAACGGGCCGTTCCGGCTGCGCGTCGCGCCCGCCGACCTGGCCACGGCGGAGGAGCTGCTGGCGTGATCGCCGGCCCGGTCGCGGCCGGTTGGCCCGTTCGCCGGACACCGTTCGCGCGCGCCGCCACACTGTCCGGCGGGAGAAGGGGGACGCCGTGATCGAGGACACCCTCGCCGAGGACGTCCGGCTGATGCTCGACCACGCGCTCGCGACCGGCCGCCCGGTGCACCCGTCGTGGCTGGAAGCGGCTCGGCTCGACCCGTCCGCGCCCGACGCGGTACGCCGGCTCGGCCGGGCGCACGACGGGCTGGCGGCGCTGGTCGCGCCGGCCACCCCGCGGACGTTGCGCTACCTCGCGGCGGCCAACGGCGGCCCGCGGCGCCGGCTGCCGCTGCTGCGCTGGCTCGCCGTGCTGTCGATGGCGTTCCTCGTCGGGTTCGTCGCGCTCGCGCTGGACTCCGACGTCGGGTCGAAGGCGGCGGACTTCGAGACCGGCTCGGGCCACGAGCTGCTGGTGAACATGCTGTTCCAGCTCTGCGCGGCGGGTCTCGGCGCGACGTTCGCGGCGCTGTTCGCGGTCAACACCAAGCTGCGCGACCACAGCCTCGACCCGCGCGACGAGTTCGCGACCTGGGTACGCATCGTGCTCGGCCTGGTCGCCGGCCTGGTGCTCGCGCAGCTCGCTCCGGTCGACGACGGGGGGCGGACGTTCGGGCGGCCGATGCTGGCGCTGCTCGGCGGGTTCAGCGTCGACGTGGTGTCGCAGACGTTGCGGCGGCTCGTCGACCTCGCCTCGTCCATCGTCGCGCCGGTCGCGGAGACGGGCGAGGCCGCGCGGGCCGCGGCGGACGCGCGCGACCTCCAGCTCAAGGTGGGCGTGGCGCAGCGGCTCGTGCGCGTGCGCGCGACGCTCGACGGCTCCGCCGCGGCCGAGGTCGACGCGCTGATCGCGGAGCTGGCGCCGTCCGACGTGAGCCCGGTCGTCGACGAGGTGCCGCCCGCGGACGCTACGGCGCCGGCAGCTCCAGCACGTCGTCGCGCACCCGCCTGATCCGCGCGCCCAGCGACGCGAGCTGCTCGACGAACGCCGGGTAGCCGCGGTCGACGTGGAACACGTCGGCCACCTCCGTCACGCCGTCCGCGACGAGCCCGGCCATGACGAGCCCGGCGCCCGCGCGGATGTCGGTGGCGCGGACCGGCGCGCCGGAGAGGCGTTCGCGGCCGCGCACGACGGCGTGGTGGCCGTCCGTGCGGACGTCGGCGCCGAGCCGGACCAGCTCGTCGATGAACATGAACCGGCCCTCGAAGATGTTCTCGGTCACGAACGCCGCGCCCTCGCTGATCGACGCGAGCGCGATCGCGAGCGGCTGGAGGTCGGTCGGGAATCCGGGGTACGGCAGCGTCACGAAGTCCACCGAGCGCGGGCGGCGCTGCATCGACACCCGGAACCCGTCCGCGACCTCCTCGATGTCGGCGCCGGCCTGCACGAGCTTCTCCAGCGGCAGCCGCAGGTGCTCGGCACGGGCGTCGCGGACGGTCACGTCGCCCTGCGTCATCACCGCGCCGACCGCGAACGTCCCCGCGACGATCCGGTCGGGCACCGTGTCGTGCGTCGTCGGCGTCAGGGAGTCGACGCCCTCGATCTCCAGCGTGGACGTGCCGATGCCGCCGATCCGGGCGCCCATCGCGACGAGCATCTCGCAGAGGTCGACGATCTCCGGCTCGCGCGCGACGTTGTCGATCGTCGTCGTGCCGTCCGCGAGGACGGCGGCCATCAGGATGTTCTCGGTCGCCCCGACGCTCGGGAAGTCGAGCCAGACCTGCTCGCCGCGCAGCTTCGGCGCGGTGGCGACGAGGTAGCCGTGCTCGCTCTCGAACGTCGCGCCGAGCTTCTGCAGCCCGGCCACGTGCATGTCCAGCGCGCGGGAGCCGATCGCGTCGCCGCCGGGCAGCGCGACCCGCGCGCGGCCGCAGCGCGCGAGCAGCGGGCCGAGCACGCAGATCGAGCCGCGGATGAGACGGACGTGCTCGTAGTCGGCCTCGTGCCCGAGCTCGGCCGGCACCGTGACGCGCACCTCGGGAACGGCGTTCTCGACGGTCGCGCCGAGGCCGCGCAGCACCTCGCCCATGATCGGCACGTCGCCGATGTCGGGGACGTTGCGCAGCGTGGACGTCCCCTCGGCGAGCAGGCAGGCGGCCATCACCTTGAGCACGGAGTTCTTCGCGCCCGTGACGCGCACCTCGCCGTCCAGGCGCGCGCCGCCGGTGACCTCGAAGCGCTCCATGTGTCGCAGCGTAAGGTGCCAGGCATGGCGGTGCACCTGACGCGGATCTACACGAAGACCGGCGACGACGGGACGACGGCGCTCGGCGACATGAGCCGCACGCCGAAGACGTCGCCGCGGATCGCCGCGTTCGCCGACGTCGACGAGGCCAACGCCGCGATCGGCGCCGCGCTCGCGCTCGGCGACCTGGCGGAGGACGTACGGCTGGTGCTGCTGCGGGTGCAGAACGACCTGTTCGACGTCGGCGCGGACCTCTGCACGCCGGTCGTCGCCGACCCGGAGTTCCCGCCGTTGCGGGTGACCGAGGACTACGTCACGCGGCTCGAGGCCGAGTGCGACCGGTGGAACGAGCGGCTGGAGCCGTTGCGGTCGTTCGTGCTGCCGGGCGGCACGAAGGGCTCCGCGCTGCTGCACGTCGCGCGCACCGTCGTGCGCCGGGCCGAACGGCTCGTGTGGGCGCTGGTCGAGGCCGAGCCGGAGACGACCAGCCGCACGCCCGCGCTGTACCTGAACCGGCTCTCGGACCTGCTGTTCATCCTCGGCCGGGTCGCGAACGACGACGGCGCGGCGGACGTGCTCTGGAAGCCCGGCGGCTGACCCGGCTGACCCGGATCAGCGGGCCCAGGCGAGGAAGCGGTCGAGGTCGTCGCGCAGCACGGCGAGCTGGATCTCCTCGTCCATGTGCCGGGCGGTGACGAGCTCGCAGCGGTCGCTGAGCATCGCCTCGCCCTTCACGACCGGGCGGTGGTCGCGCAGCACGAGGTTGACCTTGCGGATCTCGTAGTCGAAGCCGCCGCCGAGCTTGTACTCGGCGCGCCACTGGACCGCGTCGTCGGTGAGGCGGGCGTAGCCGTGCTTCCAGCTCTTGTCGCGGCGCGACGGGCCGGGGACCTTGAGCGCGAGCGTGAGGCAGTCGGCGCCGCAGAACGCGCGCACCGCGCGCTTGGCGACGACCAGGCGGACCAGCCAGAGCGCGACGAGCGCGCCGACGGCGATCCAGAAGACCACTACGCCACCGGCTGGCCCGCGGCGCGCAGCCGAGCCTTCGCGCGGTTCAGCGCCTCGAGCGCGGCGGCGTCGTCGCTGCCGCTGAACGACGCGGCCGCGCGGTCGTACGCCGCCTGCGCCCGCGCCAGGTCGATGTCGGCGCCGAGCTCGGCGATGTCGGCGAGCACCGAGACGCCGGTCGCCGAGACCGACAGGAAGCCGCCGTGGATCGCCGCGGCGACCTCGTTGCCGCCGGTCTGGATGACGCGGAGGACGCCCTCGCCGAGCTCGCCCAGCATCGGCGCGTGGCCCGGGAGGATGCCGATCTCGCCCTCCGTCGTGCGGGCGACGACCATCTCCGCCTCGCCCGACCAGAGACGCCGCTCCGCGGACACCAGCTCGACCTGCATCGTCGCCACTCGAACGCACCTCACGCGTCGGAAACCGTTGTGCGGCAAGGATACCGGCGCGCGGCCCGGGGTCCGAATCCGCGCCCGCGCCGCTGCCGCCCCGCCCCTGCCGCTGACCGCCGCTGACCGCGCGCTGACCGCGCGCTGACCGCGCGACCCGGTCGCGAGAACGTACATCCGCCCGTACGGTCCGCGACCGGGTCGCGAAATCGGTGGGGGTGGCGGGTAGCGTGCGGGAGGTGGAGCAGGCGCTCGAACGCATCGCCGCGGCGCGCCCGCGCGTCGCGGCCGAGCTCGAACGCCCGCACGCCGAGGAGGCGCTGCTGGCCGGCGTCGTGCTCGACCTGGCCGCCGCCGGCGCGCTCGACGCGCTGGCCGGCGCGGTCGGGGCGGCGGGCGCGTTCGAGGCGGCGCTGCTGTGGGGCGCGGACCCGGTCACCGGCGTCGAGGACCTGCGGCTGGCCGCCGCGCTGCACGAGGTCGCCCCCGGCGCGGGGCGGGCGGTGCTGCTGGAGGCGGAGCCGGACCTCGTCGTGCTGAGCGAGGAGACGGTCGTCGCGGTCGACGCGACGCTCGGCCGCCCGGGGCACGCGGCGGCGCGGGCCCGGCGCGGGGAGGACGTCCCGCAACGCCTGCTGGCCGGCGTCGGCGACGCGCTGCGCCGGCACGGCATCGCGCTGGACGACGAACGCCTCCGCCGCGCGTACGCCCCCGCCCGGCTCGCCGCGGTCGCGCTGAGCCTCGCGGAGGCGACGCAACGGCGCGCGGTCACCGTCGCGCTGGCCGGCCGCGCGGTGGACCTGCTGCGGCCGGAGCGCGACGACGTGACCGCCTGGTCGGACGCCGCGGCCGCGGTGCTCCAGGGCGGCGCCGGCGTGGCGGCGGTGGAGCTGCGGGCGCTGTCCTGGCTGCAGGTCGCGGACCGGCTCGCCGAGGACCCGCGCGCCGCGGCGGCCGTCGAGCGCATCCGCGCGCACCCGGTGCTCGCGGCGGGCCGCCGGTGACGCGCGTCGAGGACGTGGCCGAGGTCCGCCGCGACGACGCGGGGCACGTCTCCTGGCTGCTCGTCGACCGGCTGCGCACCGACCCCGCCACCGCCGCGCGGGTGCTGCTCGCCGAGGCGCGCGGGCAGCGCGTGGTGACCGAGGACGACGCGCTGGTCGCGGCGCTGGTCGCCGGCGGCGGCACCGTCCAGCGGCGCGGGCACGACTACGAGTACGACGTCGCGTCCGCGCCGGCCGGGTGGGCGAACGCCGCGCCCGACGGGTACGCGCTCACCCGCGACGTCGACCCGGCGGCGCTGGTCGAGGCGCACACCGCGTCGACGCCGCCCGGCCACCCCGACCACGACCCGGAGCTCGACCACCTGGCCGACCTGCGCGCGATGGTCGAGGGCCGGCTGCTGGGGCCGCTCGTCCGCCCCGCCTCCTGGCAGGTAGACGGTCCGGGCGGCGCGGCCGGCGCGATCCTCGTCACGGACCGGCCGGGACCGGCGCGGCGGGGGTGGGTGGTCGACGTGTTCCTGCACCCGGACCACCAGGGCCGCGGGCTCGGCCGGGTGCTGCTCCAGCGGGCCGTCGCCGGCACGCGCGAGGCCGGCATCCCGGTCCTCGGGCTCGTGGTGAGCGACGGCAACCCGGCGCGGCGGCTCTACGAGTCGGTCGGTTTCCGCCACCTGAGGTCTGGGACGAACGTGGACATCCCGCTACTCTCCTGAGCACCCTTCCAACCCCCTCAGGAGCAGCCATGAAGAAGCTCTTGCTCGCGGTCGCCTTCGCGGGCGCCGCTGCCGGCTTCGCGCCGGCGGCGCACGCGATCCGGCCGTGCGAGCCGCTCGAGATCGAGTGCCACAAGACGTGCACGTTGCCGCAGGGCGGCATCAAGGACCTGCACTGGGTGCAGTGCTGATGGGCCGCCGGCTCCTCCTCGCCGCCGTCGCGCTCGCCGCGGTCGGCGTGGCCGCCCCGAACGCCTCGGCCAAGTGCTCGCCCGACGCGGACCCCGTGCAGTGCTTCTGGATGTGCACGACGGCCCACCTCGTCGGGGCGGCGTGCAAGTCGTGAGGGCGCTGGTCGCGGTGGCGCTCGCCGCCGCCACGCTCGGCGTCGCCGCCCCGTCGTCGTCCGCCACGCGCTGCGCGGCCGACCCGGTCACCTGCACGATCCGCTGCGTCCGCGCGCAGCTCGAGGGCGGCATCTGCTAGTCCCCGGACACGACGAAGCCCCGGCCTCCCGCGAAGGGAGCCGGGGCTTCGTTCGTACGAGGTCTAGCCCTGCAGCGACTTGGCCTTCGCGACGGCCTCCTCGATGCCGCCGACGAGGAAGAACGCCTGCTCGGGCAGGTGGTCGTACTCGCCGTCGCAGACCGCCTTGAACGACGCGATCGTCTCGTCGAGCGGGACGTCCTTGCCCTCGATGCCGGTGAACTGCGCGGCCACGTGGAACGGCTGCGACAGGAACCGCTGGATCTTCCGGGCGCGCTGGACGAGGACCTTGTCCTCCTCGGGGAGCTCGTCCATGCCGAGGATCGCGATGATGTCCTGGAGGTCCTTGTACCGCTGCAGGATGCCCTGCACGCGGCGGGCGACGTTGTAGTGCTCCTCGCCGATGACGCGGGGGTCGAGGATGCGCGACGTCGAGTCGAGCGGGTCGACGGCCGGGTAGATGCCGAGCTCGGCGATCTGCCGCGAGAGGACGGTCGTCGCGTCGAGGTGGGCGAACGTCGTCGCCGGCGCCGGGTCGGTGAGGTCGTCGGCGGGGACGTAGATGGCCTGCAGCGAGGTGATCGAACGGCCTCGGGTCGAGGTGATCCGCTCCTGCAGGATGCCCATCTCGTCGGCGAGCGTCGGCTGGTAGCCGACCGCGCTCGGCATCCGGCCGAGCAGCGTCGACACCTCGGAGCCCGCCTGGGTGAAGCGGAAGACGTTGTCCACGAACAGCAGCACGTCCTGGCGCTGCACGTCGCGGAAGTACTCCGCCATGGTGAGGGCCGAGAGCGCGACGCGGAGGCGGACGCCCGGCGGCTCGTCCATCTGCCCGAAGACCAGCGCGGTCTTCGCGAGGACGCCGGACTCCTTCATCTCGAGCCAGAGGTCGTTGCCCTCGCGGGTGCGCTCGCCGACGCCGGCGAACACCGAGGCGCCACCGTGGTTCTTGGCGACGCGGTAGATCATCTCCTGGATGACGACGGTCTTGCCGACGCCGGCGCCGCCGAACATGCCGATCTTGCCGCCCTTGACGTACGGCTCCAGGAGGTCGATGACCTTGATGCCGGTCTCGAAGATCTCGGCCTTCGGCTCGAGGTCCTCGAACTTCGGCGCCTGGCGGTGGATCGGCCAGTAGTCGTCGGCGTCGATGGAGCCGGCCGGCGCGTCGAGCGGCTGGCCGAGGACGTTGTAGACGTGGCCGAGGACGCCGTTGCCGACGGGCACCTTGATGGCGTCACCGGTGTTGACGACCTCCTGGCCGCGCTGCACGCCGTCGGTCGGCTGCAGGGCGATCGCGCGGACGACGCCGCTGCCGATGTGCTGCGCGACCTCCAGCGTGATCGTGCGGGTCTCGCCCTCGATCGTGCGGTCGAGCGTGAGGGCGAAGTTGATCTCCGGCAGCGAGCCGACGGGGAACTCCACGTCGACGACCGGGCCGATGACCTGGACGACGCGACCGTTCGGGCGCTCGGTGCCGGCCTGCTCGGCCGGCGGGGTGAGGGTCTCGGTCATCGGGTCTCCTAGTCCTTCTCGGCGAGCGCCTCGGCGCCGCCGACGATCTCGCTGATCTCGGTGGTGATCTCGGCCTGGCGCGCGCGGTTGGCGTCACGCGTCAGGATCTTGATGAGCTCGTCCGCGTTGTCCGTCGCCGCCTTCATGGCGCGGCGGCGGGCGGCGTGCTCGGACGCCGCGGCGTCGAGCAGGCACGCGAACACGCGGCTCTCGACGTAGCGCGGGAGGAGGGAGGTGAGGATCTCCTCGGGGCCGGGCTCGAACTCGATGTCCGCGCGCAGCGCGCCGCTGTCCTCACCGCTCTTCTCAGGCGCGAGCACCGGCAGGAGCTGCACGGTGCGCGGCCGCTGCGTGACGACGTTGACGTACTCGGTGTACGCGATGAGCACGCGGTCGACCTTGCCGGCGAGATACTCCTCGACGAGCCGCTGGCCGATCTCCTTGGCCACCGTGTACGGCGGCGTGTCCGACACGCCGGTCCACGTCCCGCTCAGCTCGACCTGGCGGTAGCGGAAGTACGACAGCGCCTTGCGCCCGTACGCGTAGACCTCCGAACGCTGCCCGGCGGCGGCGGCCTCGCGGCGCGCGACCTCGGCGAGCTTGAGGACGTTCGTGTTGTACGCGCCCGCCAGGCCGCGGTCGGCCGTGACGGTGAGGATGCCGACGGCGCTCGTCGTCTCGCGGGCGTTGAGCAGCTCGGCGCCGCCGCCGCCCGCCGCCATGAGGTCGGCGACGACGCGCGCGATCTCCTCGGCGTACGGGCGCGCGGCCTCGCTGCGGGCCTGCGCCTTGACGATGCGCGACGCCGCGATCAGCTCCATCGCACGCGTGATCTTCTGCGTGCTCTTGACGGAGCGGATGCGCCGGCGTACCTCGCGGAGCTTCCCGGCCATTAGACGGGAGCCGCCTGACCGCCGGTGGAGGCCGGCCCGGCCGCGTCGTCCGCGGCGGTCGTCGTCATGCCGGCCGGCTTCGTCGGGTCGATCGGCTGCGTGGTGCCGCCGCTCGTCGCGCCCCCGGCGCCACCGGTCGTCGCACCGGTCGTGGCGCCGGTCGTCGCACCGGTCGCGGCGCCGCCGGTCGGGCCGCCGCCGTCCGTCCGGAACTGCGCCAGCGTGCCCTCGGCCGCGGCCTTGAGCCGATCCTCGATCGTGTCGAGGGCGGCGTTGGCGTCGAGCTCGGACAGCAGGCCCGGGTCGCGGCCCTTGATCCAGTCGACCAGCGCGCGCTCGAACGGCTTCACCTGCGCCACCGGTACGGTGTCGAGGTAGCCCTTCGTCGCGGCCCAGATGATCGCCACCTGCTCGCCCAGCGCGACCGGCTGGTACTGCGGCTGCTTGAGCACCTCGACCAGGCGGTTGCCACGGTCGAGCTGCTGCTGCGAGGCCTTGTCGAGGTCCGAGCCGAACGCCGCGAACGCCTCCAGCTCGCGGAACTGCGCGAGGTCGAGGCGCAGGGTGCCGGCGACCTTCTTCATCGCCTTGGTCTGCGCGTTGCCGCCGACTCGCGAGACCGAGATGCCGACGTTGATGGCCGGCCGGACGCCCTGGTAGAAGAGGTCGGTCTCCAGGAAGATCTGGCCGTCGGTGATGGAGATGACGTTGGTCGGGATGTAGGCCGACACGTCACCGCCCTTGGTCTCGATGATCGGCAACGCCGTCATGGACCCGCCGCCGAGCTCCGGCGAGAGGCGCGCGGCGCGCTCCAGCAGCCGCGAGTGCAGGTAGAAGACGTCGCCGGGGTACGCCTCGCGGCCCGGCGGGCGGCGCAGCAGCAGCGACAGCGTGCGGTAGGCGACCGCCTGCTTCGACAGGTCGTCGTAGATGATCAGCGCGGCCTTGCCGTCGTACATCCAGGCGGCGCCGATCGCGGCACCGGCGTACGGCGCGAGGTACTGGAACGGCGCGGGCGCCGACGCGGCGGCGTTGACGACGACCGTGTACTCCATCGCGCCGGCCTCGGTGAGGGCGGCGACGACCTCGGCGACCGTGGACGCCTTCTGGCCGATCGCGACGTAGATGCAGCGGACCGCCTTCTCGGTGCCCCAGAAGCGCTTCTGGTTGATGATCGCGTCGATCGCGATGGCGGTCTTGCCGGTCTGCCGGTCGCCGATGATGAGCTGGCGCTGGCCGCGGCCGACCGGGGTGATCGCGTCGATCGCCTTGACGCCGGTGAGCAGCGGCTCGTTGACCGGCTGCCGCTCGACCACGGACGCGGCCTGGACCTCCAGGCGGCGGACCTCGGTCGTCGCGATCGGGCCCTTGCCGTCGATCGGGGCGCCGAGCGGGTCGATGACGCGGCCGAGCATCGCGTCGCCGACCGGGATCGAGAGGATGCGGCCGGTCGCGACGACCGTCGAGCCCTCCTCGATCACCGCGGCGTCGCCGAGGACGACCGCGCCGATCTGGTTCTCCTCCAGGTTCAGCGCGAGCGCCTGGATGGTGCCGGAGCTCGAGTTGATCTCGAGGATCTCGTTGGCCATCGCGCGGGGCAGGCCGGAGATGCGCGCGATGCCGTCACCGGCCTCGAGGACGCGCCCGACCTCCTCGCGCGTGACGGACGGCGAGTACGACTCGGCCGCGGAACGCAACGCCGCCGAGATCTCCTCGGGCCGGATGCTCAGCTCAGTCACTTCGTTCTCCTGAAAAGGGGGGTAGTGCTATCCGGCCAGGCTGTCACGAAGCTGTTCGAGGCGCCGCCTGACGGAGCCGTCGATCACCTCGTCGCCGATCGTCGTGACGACGCCGCCCATGACGGACGGGTCGACGATGACCTTGACGTCCACCGCACGGCCCTTGGCGCGCGAGAGCGCCTCGGCGAGCCGCCCCCGCTGGTCGTCGTCCAGCGGCGCCGCGACGCGCACCTCGGCGATCGTCGCCTGGCCCGCGGCCGACGCCTTGGCGTTGAACGCGTCGGCGAGCCGGCTGAGGTCGCGGGCGAGGCCCGCGTCGACGACGAGGTTGAGCAGCCGGCTGGTCACCGGGTGCACCTTGCCGCCGAGCAGGTCGTCGAGGATGTGCTTCTTGGTGCCCTCGGCCGACGCGGGGTCGGTGAGGGCCGAGCGCAGGTCCGGCGACGCCTCCACGGCGCGGCTGAACCGGAACAGCTCGTCGGCGACCCGCCCGAGCACGTCCTCGGACCGGGCCACCTCGAACAACGCGGTGGCGTAGCCGTCGATCTGGTCGCTCATCGCTGCCTTCCCGCGCGGGGCGCCGGCCCCGCGCTCCTCCCCGGAGCGGGGACCCCGGACCCCGCCGGGGCCGTCGTCCCGGTCATCAGTTCTGGCTCGTGAGCTGGTCGATGTAGCTGTCGACGAGGCTGCGCTGCGCCTCGTTGTCGAGCGACCGGCCGACCACGCGGCTCGCGAGGTCGATCGACAGGCTCGCCAGCTCGGTCCGCAGCGCGCCGATCGCGCGGTCGCGCTCCGCCTGGATGTCCGCCTGCGCCCGCGTCACGAGCTGCTGCGCCTCCGCCTCGGCGGACGCGCGGCGTTCCTGCGCGATGCTCTCGGCGGTCCGGCGGGCCTCCTCGATGATGCGGTTGCCCTCCGCCTGCGCGTCGGCGAGCTTCGCGCGGTACTCGGCGAGCACCTGGTCCGCCTCGCCGCGCGTCGTCTCCGCCGCGGTGAGCTGGCCGGCCAGCGCCTGCTCGCGGGCCGCGAGGGTGGCGTTGAGCTTCGGCAGCACGACCTTGGCGATGATGATGAACAGCAGGATGAAGAAGATCGCGGCCGCGATCAGCTCGCCGACGACCGGCACGGTGGGGTTGAACTTGTGGTCCGTCGTCGTCTCGACGGTCTCCCCGTGCTCCTGCGCGAGGATGATCAGGTCGAAGCCCAGCACTGTGGGTCCCCTCTAGGTCGTTCCGTCGGGACTAGCTGATGATGAACGCGAGCGCGAGACCGAAGATCGCGAGCGCCTCGACGAGGGCGATGCCGATGAACATCGTCGTGCGCAGCTGGCCGGCCGCCTCGGGCTGGCGCGCGATGGCCTGCACGGTCTGGCCGACCAGGTAGCCGATGCCGATGCCGGGGCCGATCGCGGCGAGGCCGTAGACGAGGCCGCGGCCGATGACCTGGAGGTTGTTGGTCTCCGCCTCCTGGGCCAGGACGTTCGCGGCGTAGACGACGGGGCGCATGTGAACTCTCTTTCGTCCGGGTGGGGTTGCGACTAGTGCTGCGGGTGGACGGCGCCACCGATGTAGAGCGCGGTCAGGACCGTGAAGATGAACGCCTGGAGGAAGCCGACGAAGATCTCGAAGCCGGTGAGGCCGACGCCGATCGCGAGGACGAACGGCAGCGCCAGCGCCTTGGGGTGCAGCGCCCACACGTTCATCGCGAGGACCGCCAGCAGGCTCAGGATGAGGTGGCCGGCGAGCATGTTGAACGTGAGACGCAGCGTGAGCGTGATCGGGCGGATCACGATGTTCGAGAGGAACTCGATCGGCGTCAGCAGGATGTACAGCGCGATCGGCACGCCCGGCGGGAAGAGGATCTCCTTCCAGTACTTGCCGAAGCCGTTGACGCGCATGCCCTCGACGTTGAAGACGATCCACGAGATCAGCGCGAAGAACAGCGGCACGGCGATCTTGGAGGACGGCGGGAACGAGACCCCCGGGAAGACCTCCATGAAGTTGAAGAAGAAGATCAGCGTGAACGTCGTCAGCAGGTACGGCACGTAGCGCGCGCCGTCGTGGCCGATGACCTCCTCGGCGATGTTCGTGCGGACGAAGCCCACGAGGCTCTCGCCGATGAGCTGGTACTTGCCCGGCACGACCTCCTGCTTGCTGAACGCGGTCAGCAGGAACACGGCCGCGAGCAGGAACGCGACGAGCATCGCGAACACGGTCCAGTTGAGGAACGGGATGCCCCACAGGCCGAACTTCCAGTTGAACAGCTCGGGGAGCTCGGGCACGCCCTCGGACGCCAGCAACATGGGTGGGAGTACGCCCTTCAGTCCAGCGGTCCGACGAACGTCGGCCCGTGCAGTACGACCCAGCTCTGCGCGGCGACCACGCAGACCTCACCAACGCACACCGCGAGCGCCACCGCCGTCGACGGCAGCCCCAGCGGCCCGACCGCGAGCGCGAGCGCCGCGACCAGCAGGGCGATCCGCACCGGGAGGGCGAGGAGCACCTTCCCGGGGCCGATCCGGCGGCGCGACCGGCCGGTCCGGGCCGAGACCCAGGCGGCGGCGGCACCGTTGACACCGACCGACCCGACACCCCAGAGGGCGCCGTACGCCGCGCTCGTCCCGGCCACCGCCCCCGCCACGACCGTCGCGGGAACCGCGACCGCGAGAGCGGTCAGCAGCGTCGCCGCGATGATCCGGGAGTCGAGCAGCAGGTCGGAGCGGTCAGGCGTCCGCACGGTCCGCACGCCTCGTCTCTGCGATCCGGCCGTCCGCCTGCGCCAGCCTCTTCTGAAGCACGTAGAGACCGAGCACGAGGCCGAGCAGCAGGCCACCGAAGAACAGGACGTGACCGGTGTGCAGCCACTTGTCGGCGTAATAGCCGAGGACGCCGTAGACGGCCATAGCGGCCGAGAACTCGATGACGGCGTTCCACGCCGTCCCGAGGTCCTGCCACTGCGTCCGCTCAGGAGTCCCAGCCATGACCGGCGCAGCCTAGCAACGCGGCGTTGGCCGGGTCAAAACGCGTCGGAACGCAAAACCGCAGGTCAGAGGCCATGTCGCCCGATCTTGTGAAAATTTTCACGAGGAGGTGGGCGGCTCGGGCGCGGCCCGGGGCGGCCCGGGCGTGGGCGGGACCCGTTCTGTGGAGCCCCGACGGCGCCCGCCCGCGTGGCGATCTTCACAGTTGGGGCTCGGCCGGGCACGGGCGCCAGCCCCCGGTCGGGGGCCGGCTGGGCACGGCCCCCGGCGTCAGCCGCCGGTCGCGGCGGGCGGGGGCGGCGGGTCGTCGCGGAGCGCGCGGGCGCGCGCGGCGAGGTCGATGACCTCGCCCGGCGGCTCGTCGGCGGGCACCGGCTCGGGCGCCACCGGCTGCGGCCGGCGGCTCGGGATCAGCGACAGCACGCCGCCCAGGCCGAGCGCCAGCCCGGCGCCGCCGAGCACCACCGGGAGCTGCACGAACGACGCCGCCACTCCCCCGAACGCCATCACCGCGGCCCAGTACCAGATCGTCAGCACCGCGCGCCGGTGCGTGTGGCCGATCTCCAGCAGCCGGTGGTGCAGGTGCTCCTTGTCCGGCGCGAACACCGAGCGACCGGTCCGCGTCCGCCGGAACACCGCGAGCAGCAGGTCCACGAACGGCACCGCGAGCACGGTCAGCGGCAGCAGCACCGGGAAGAAGAACGTCGCGCCGCGCCGCGCGCCGAGCGCGGTGGGGTCGAACGTCGTCGTGCCGCTGGTGACCGCGGCGGCGAGCAGCAGGCCGAGCAGCATCGAGCCGGAGTCGCCCATGAAGATGCGGGCCGGGCTGAAGTTGTGCGGGAGGAACCCCACGCACACGCCCGCGACGATCGCGGCGAGCAGCGTGGCGGGGGTGACGCGGGTGTTCTGCTGGACGACCGACATCTGGTAGCAGAACCCGAAGAACGCCACCGCCGCGATGCCGACGACGCCGGCCGCGAGGCCGTCCAGGCCGTCGATGAAGTTGATGGAGTTCACCATCACGAGCGTCAGCAGCACGGTGGCGACGACGGAGAGGTTCGGGTCCAGCGCGAAGTTCTGCGCGCCGGTGCCGGGCAGCGTGATGAACAGGAGCTGCACGCCGAGCAGCACGAGCGTGCCCGCCGCGACGGCCTGGCCGGCCAGCTTGGTGAACGCGTCGAGCTGCCACTTGTCGTCGGCCACGCCGATCAGGCAGATGATGCCGCCGGCCACGAGCACGGCCTTCGGCTCGGGCGTGCCGCGGATGATCTGCAACGCCGGCAGCGCGCGGGCGACGTACATGGCCGCGACGACGCCGCCGTACATCGCGAGGCCGCCGAGGTACGGCGTCGGGATCGCGTGCACGTCCCGGTCGCGCGGGCGGGCGAGCGTGCTCGTCGCGATCGCCAGGCGGCGGGCGACCGGCGTCAGCAGGTACGTCACCGCCGCCGCGACGAAGAAGACGAGCGCGTACTCGCGCATGGGCGCAGGCCAGCCCGGCGTCAGGCGCGCGGGTAGGCCGGGTGCGCCGCCACCAGCGCGCCGACCCGTTCGCCGATCTCGGCGGCGACCGCCGGGTCGTCGCCCTCCCGCACGGCGCGCGCGATGAGCGAGCCGATCTCCTTCATCTCGCCCTCGCCCATGCCCTGCGTGGTGACGCTCGGCGAGCCGACCCGGATGCCGGACGCGACGGACGGCGGCTGCGGGTCGTACGGGATGGCGTTCTTGTTCAGCACGATCCGCGCGGCGTCGCAGCGCGCCTCGGCCTCGGCGCCGGTCACGCCGACCGGCTGGAGGTCGAGCAGCGCGAGGTGCGTGTCGGTGCCGCCGGTCACGGCGCGCATCCCCTCCGCGACGAGCGCGTCGGTGAGCGCCTGCGCGTTGGCGATGACCTGGCGGGCGTAGGCGGCGTACTCCGGCGTCGCCGCCTCCTTCAGCGCGACCGCCTTGGCGGCGACCGCGTGCATGAGCGGGCCGCCCTGCATCATCGGGAACACCGCCTTGTCGAGCTTCGCGGCGTGCTCCTGCTTGCAGACGAGCATCCCGCCGCGCGGCCCGCGCAGCACCTTGTGCGTCGTGAACGTCACGACGTCGGCGTACGGCACGGGGCTGGGGATCGCCTTGCCCGCGACCAGGCCGATGAAGTGCGCGGCGTCGACCATGAGGATCGCGCCGACCTCGTCGGCGATCTCGCGGAACGCCGCGAAGTCGATCAGCCGCGGGATCGCCGACCCGCCGCAGATGATCATCTTCGGCCGGTGCTCGCGGGCCAGGTCGCGTGCCTGGTCGTAGTCGATGTCCTCGGTGTCCTGCGCCACGCCGTAGTGCACGGCGTTGAACCACTTGCCGGAGAACGACACCTTGGTGCCGTGCGTCAGGTGGCCGCCCATGGGGAGCGACATCGCCAGGACCGTGTCGCCGGGCTGCAGGAACGCGCCGTAGACGGCGATGTTCGCGGACGCGCCGGAGTGCGGCTGCAGGTTCGCGTGCTCGGCGCCGAACAGCTCCTTGGCCCGCGCGATGCCGATCTCCTCGGCCTTGTCGACCTCGGAGCAGCCGCCGTAGTAGCGGCGGCCGGGGTAGCCCTCGGCGTACTTGTTGCTCAGCGTCGAGCCGAGCGCGGCGAGCACGGCGGGCGAGGTGAAGTTCTCGCTCGCGATGAGCTGGAGGCCGTGCCGCAGCCGGTCGAGCTCGGAGAGCACGACGCCCGCGATCTCGGGGTCCGTCTCCTCCAGCGACGCGAAGTCGGGGCCCCAGAAGGTGTCGTTCATGGCGTCTCCTCGCGCGCGCGGCCGTCCGCACGACTGTAGTGGCCCAGCACCTCCAGCGGGCGGCGCAGGGCCTCGGTGATGTCGCGCATGGCGGCCGCGTACGCCGCCGCGCCCCGCCCGTACGGGTCGGCGACGTCGTCGTCCGCCGGGTTGGCGGCGGGGTGCCGGGAGCGGGCCGCCGCGACGGCCGCGACGACGGCCCGGGCGCGGTCGGCGGGGTCGCCGCCGGGCGGCGGGTCGACGTGGTCGAGCAGCCGGGCGAACTCCCGCATGGTGAACGTCCGCGGCAGCGCACGCGGGTCCAGCGTCACGACCGCCGCGCGGTGCTCGCGGGTCGCGGTCAGCACCAGGTCGGCGCGGGCGACGTGGTCGGCGGTGATCCGCCGCGCCCGGAACGCCGCGCTGTCGATGCCCAGCGCGGTGAGCTCGCGGGCGGCGCCGGGCTCGATCGCGTAGCCCTCCAGGCCGTACGTCCCCGCCGAGTGCACCCGGAAGTGCTCCCGCGGCAGCCGCGCGGCCGCGAGCAGCTCGGCCGTGGGCGAGCGGCAGATGTTGCCGGTGCAGACGAACAGCAGGTCGAACGCCGTCACGGGCCCGCCTCGCCCCGCTGCTCGATCGCGGGCACGACCTCGCGGAGGCGTTCGAGGGACAGCGCGCCGGCCCGCAGCACCCGCGGCCGGGCGGCGGTCAGGTCGACGATCGTGCTGGGCGTCCCCTCCTCGGCCGGGCCGCCGTCGAGGTAGACCGCGACCGCGTCGCCGAGCTGCGCCTCCGCCTCGGCGACGGTCACCGGCGGCGGCTCGCCGTGCCGGTTCGCGCTGGAAACGGCGAGCGGCCCGGTCTCGGCGAGCAGGTCGAGCGCGACGTCGTGCAGCGGCATCCGAACGGCGACCGTGCCCTTCGTGTCGCCCAGGTCCCACGACAGGCCGGCGCCCTGACGCAGCACGAGCGTCAGCGGCCCGGGCCAGAACGCCGCGATCAGGTCCTTGGCCGCGTCCGGCAGGTCGTCGACCAGGCCGTTGACGGTGCGCCACGCGCCGACGAGGACGGGCACCGGCACGTCGCGGCCGCGGCCCTTCGCGTCGAGCAGCCGGCGCACGGCGTTCGGGGAGAACGCGTCGGCGCCGACGCCGTACACGGTGTCGGTGGGCAGCACGACGAGGTCCCCGCGGCGGGCCGCGTCGGCCGCGGCGACGATGCCGTCGGGGCGTACCTCGGCGTCGGTGCAGTCGTAACGCCTCATGGGTCCTTCCTGGCGGTCAGCCACCTCGGGCGCCCGGTCAGGTCGCGGTGGTCCTCGACCTCGCCCCACCCGGCGTCCGCGAACACCGCCGGCGCCGACTCCCCCTGCCGGTCCGAGTGCTCCACGACGACGACGCCGCCGGGCTTGAGCAGCCGGTGCGCGACGCGTTCGACGGTGCGGACCACGTCGAGCCCGTCCGCCCCGGCGACGAGCGCGCGGAGCGGGTCGTGCTTGACCTCCGGGTCGACCGCGTCGAGCTCGTGGTCGGCGACGTACGGCGGGTTGCTCACCACCACGTCGGCCTTGCCGTCGTCGTCCGGCAGCGCGTGCGCGATGTCCCCGGCGTGGACGAACACCTCGGTGTCCCCGGCGCGGCGGCGGGCGGCGGCGTTGCGGTGCAGCCAGACCAGCGCGCCGGGGTCGACCTCGACGGCGTGCACCTCGGCGTTCGGGACCTCGTGGGCGACGGAGAACGCGATCGCGCCGGACCCCGAGCAGAGGTCCACGACCACCGGCCGCCCGCTGCCGGAACGGCGGGCGGCGTCGATCGCGGCGCCCGCGACGGACTCCGTCTCCGGGCGCGGGACGAACACGCCGGGGCCGACGGCCAGCTCGACGTAGCGGAAGCCGACCGACCCGACGATGTGCTGCAACGGCTCGCGCGCGCAGCGGCGGTCGATCAGCGCCTGGAACACGTCGTACTGGACCGCGTCGAGGTTCGGGATCACCGGCAGCGACGTGCGGGCCACGCCGAGCACGTGCGCGGCGAGCTGCTCGGCGTCCCAGTGCGGCGAGTCGACGCCCGCCGCGTGCAGCCGTTGCACCGCCTCGGCGATCGCGGAGCGCACGGAGACGGGCGGGCTGATCACCGGCTCAGGCGTCGGCGCCGGCGAGCCGCGCCGCGTTGTCCGCGTCGATCAGCGACTGGATGACCGCGTCGAGGTCGCCGTCGAGGATCTGGTCGAGGTTGTACGACTTGAAGCCGGTGCGGTGGTCGGAGAGCCGGTTCTCCGGGAAGTTGTAGGTGCGCACGCGCTCGCTGCGGTCGACGGTGCGGATCTGCGCGCCGCGCTGGGCGCTCGCCTCGGCCTGCTGCGCCTCGATCGCCTGCGCGAGCAGCCGGGCACGCAGGACGCGCAGGCCGGCCTCCTTGTTCTGGAGCTGGCTCTTCTCGTTCTGCATCGACACGACCGTGCCGGTCGGGATGTGCGTGATGCGGACCGCGGAGTCCGTGGTGTTGACGCTCTGCCCGCCCGGGCCGCTCGACCGGTACACGTCGAAGCGGAGGTCGTTCGGGTCGATGACCACGTCGACCTCCTCCGCCTCCGGCATCACGAGGACGCCGGCCGCGGAGGTGTGGATGCGGCCCTGGCTCTCGGTCGCGGGGACGCGCTGCACGCGGTGCACGCCGCCCTCGTACTTGAGCTTGCTCCAGACGCCGCCGTTGCGGCTCTTCACCGCGACGCTGACGTCCTTGTAGCCGCCGAGGTCGGACTCGGTCGCGTCGAGGATCTCGGTCTTCCAGCCCTGCCGCTCGGCGTAGCGCAGGTACATCCGCAGCAGGTCACCGGCGAACAGCGCCGACTCCTCGCCGCCCTCGCCGGCCTTGACCTCGAGGATCACGTCCTTGGCGTCGTTCGGGTCCTTCGGGATCAGCGCCTCGCGGAGCCGGTGGGTCAGCTCCTCGAGCCGCTGCTCCAGCCCCGGGATCTCGTCGCGGAACGACGCGTCGTCGTCGGCCAGCTCCTTGGCCGTGGCGAGGTCGTCCTGCGTCGAGCGCCAGGCGCGGTACGCCTCGGCGACCGGCGTCAG
Source organism: Mycobacteriales bacterium (assembly GCA_036382875.1). Taxonomy (GTDB): domain Bacteria; phylum Actinomycetota; class Actinomycetes; order BP-191; family BP-191; genus BP-191. The sequence goes on along the minus strand of DASVPJ010000017.1, from coordinate 124,855 downwards.
CTCGGCGTAGCGCTTGCCGAGGTCGCGGGCCTTGTTCTGGTCCGCGTGGATGTCGGGGTCGGCGAGCTGCTTCTCGACCTCGGCGTGTTCGGCCAGGACGTCGTCGAGCTTGTCGAACATCGGTGTTGTCTCTCGGCTAGGCGGGCGGCGGGCGGTGGCGCTCGCCCCGCGCTACGCCTCCGGCTGCGCGCCCTTCGGCGTGCGCTTGCCGAACCGCTTCTCGAACTTCTCGACGCGGCCGCCGACGTCCATGATCTTCTGCTTGCCCGTGTAGAACGGGTGGCAGGCCGAGCAGACGTCGGCGTGGATGTCGTTGACGGTGCTGCGCGTCTGGAACGTGTTGCCGCACGAGCAGTGCACGGTCGCGACGACGTAGTTCGGGTGGATGCCCGACTTCATGGCGGTGTCTCGTCTCTGTCGTTGGCGCCGGGTCGGCGTGCGGACACGCCGTGAACCGGACCAGGGATGCGTCCAGTGTACGGCAGGCGGAGGCGGCGGCCCAGCGGGGCCGCGCGGGGGCCGGCGGGGGCCGGCGCGGGTGCCCGGGCGGCGACCCCCGGCGCCGTGCCCGGGCGGCGGGCGCCCCCCGTTCTGTGCAGCCCAGCGCACCCCTCGCCGCGTGGTGATCTTCACAGAACGGGCGAGGGCCTCAGAACGAGCGGCTGATCTGGATGGCCGCCGGCCCGAGGATGACCACGAACAGCGCGGGCAGGATGCCGAAGATCAGCGGGAACAGCAGCCGCACCGGCGCCTTCGCCGCGCGCTCGCGGGCGAGCTGGCGGCGCTTCGCGCGGATCTCCGACGCCTGCGTCTTCAGCACCTCGCCGATCGCGATGCCGAGCGCGTCCGCCTGCAGCAACGACAGCACGAACGTCGCCAGCTCCGGGCACGACGTCCGCTCGCGCAACGACGTCAGCGCCTCCCGGCGCGAGAAGCCGAGCTGCACCTCGTGCAGGAACCGCGCGAGCTCGTCGCCGAGCGCGCCGGGGAGCCGTTCGGTGACGATCGCGACGGCCTGCTCCAGGCCGACGCCGGCCTGCACGGAGATGGCCATCAGGTCGAGCGCCTCGGGCAGCGCGCGGCGGATCTCGTTCTGCCGCGACGTCGCCCGCATCGACAGCAGCAGGTCCGGCAGCGTGAAGCCGAACGCCAGCCCCAGCACCGCCCCGGGCACCACCCAGAACGCCGGCGCGCCGATGACGGCGGGGGCCGTGCCGAAGCCGAGGCAGAGCACCGCGGCGAACACGCCCTTGCCCAGGTAGACGAGCGTCGGGTCGAGCCGGCCCTCGAAACCGGCGAGCAGCAGCCGGTGGTCCAGCTCCTCGCGGATCGAGGACGGCGTGAGCCGGCGCATGAGGTCGCCGACGGAGGCGCCGACGCCGGAGGCGAGGCGTTCGGCGAGCGGCGCGCGCAGCCGCGCGCGGAACTCGTCCACCTCCCCCTCCGCCTCGTCGCGCAGGAACAGCACCGACGGCGCCGCGGCGCGCGGCGCGGCGGCCTGCATGACGCCGACCGACAGCAGAAAGATCCCGGCCGCGATCGTGAGAGCCATCAGAGCGAGCATCAGAACTCCAGCCGGACGATGCGGGCCATCGCGGCGCAGGCGCCGGTCATCAGCAGCGCGGCGACGGCGATCATGCCCCGCCCGGTGCCGGTCTCCCAGAGCGTCGAGATGTAGCCGGGCGCGGCGGCGCGCATGAACAGGAACATCAGGATCGGCAGCGCGCCGAGCACGTACGCCGACAGCTTGCCCTCGGCGACGAGCGCGCGGAGCTCGCGGCGCACCTCCTCGCGGGCCCGCATGAACCCGGCGAGCGTGCGCAGCATCTCGGACAGCCGGCCGCCGACCTCGAGCTGGATGCGCACGCCCTCGACGGTCCAGGTGAAGTCCGGGCAGTCGAGCCGCTGCGCCATCGCGTCGAGCGCGTCGAGCAGCGGCCGCCCCACCTGCGTCTCGGCGAGAACCCGGCCCAGCTCGGTCGCGATCGGCTCGTCGGCGTCCTCGGCGACGAGCTGCAACGCGGTCAGCAACGAGTGCCCCGCCTCCATCGACGAGGCCGCCAGGTCGAGCACGTCGGGGAGCTGCGCCTCGAACCGCCGCCGCCACGACCGGGTGCGGACCGACACCACGCCGGGCGGGACGAGCGCGCCGACGACCCCGAGCGCGAGCAGCCCGGGCAGCCCCATCAGGACGACGCCGAGCGCGGCGCCGACGAGCGCGGCGCCGACCCACATCATCAGGAACTCCGCGGGCCGCAACGCGATCCGCGCGCGTTCGAGCTTGACCGTCTGCCGCTCGGTCCACGGCAGCCTCTCGGTACGCGACTCGGTCCAGCGGGCGACCTTCTCGTACAGCGAGACGGTGGCCTTGTCCGGCGGGCCGTCGGCGGAGAGCGTGAAGTCGAGCAGCTCCGCGACCCGGCGGCGGTGCGAGGCGCGCGCCGACGTGGCGCCGTAGACCGCGAGCGACCCGCCGGCGACGACGAGCGCGAGGGCGACGAGCACGAGCATCAGCCCCTCCTCCCGTGCTTCGCCGCCGGCGCCACCGCGCGGGCGAACAGCCGCGGCGGCAGGTCGACGCCGCTGCGGCCGATCTGGTCGAGCTTGCGCGGCCGCAGGCCGGTGGCCCGCAGCGAGCCGGTGCCCTCGGCGCCGTGCGGCCCGGCGTCGTAGGCGAACAGGTCCTGCAACGTCACCACGTCGCCCTCGGTGCCCTGCACCTCGGCGATCGAGACGAGCCGGCGCGAGCCGTCGGCGAGCCGCTCGACGTGGACGATGAGGTCGACCGCGGAGGCGATCTGCTCGCGGATCGCGCGGACCGGCAGGTCGAAGCCGGCCATCAGCACCATCGTCTCCAGGCGCGAGACGACGTCGCGCGGGGAGTTCGCGTGGACGGTCGTGAGCGAGCCCTCGTGGCCGGTGTTCATCGCCTGGAGCATGTCCAGCGCCTCGGCGCCGCGGACCTCGCCGACGATGATGCGGTCGGGCCGCATCCGCAACGCGTTGCGGACGAGGTCGCGGATCGTCACGGCGCCCCGGCCCTCGGTGTTCGGCGGCCGCGCCTCCAGCGTCACCACGTGCGGCTGCTGGAGCTGGAGCTCGGCGGCGTCCTCGATCGTGATGACCCGCTCGGTCTCCGGGATGAACGACGAGACGACGTTGAGCATCGTCGTCTTGCCCGAGCCGGTGCCGCCGGAGATGAGCACGTTGAGCCGCGCGCGGACGCACGCCTCGAGGAACACCGCGGCGTCCATCGACAGCGTGCTGTTCGCGATCAGGTCGGTGACCGTGTACGGCCGCTCGGCGAACTTGCGGATCGTCATGACCGGGCCGTGGATCGCCAGCGGCGGGAGGATCGCGTTGACGCGTGAGCCGTCGGGCAGCCGCGCGTCGACCATCGGCGAGCCCTCGTCCACGCGCCGGCCAACGGCCGACACGATCTTCTCGATGACCTGCCGGTAGTGGTGCTCGTCGGCGAACCGCGCGCCGGTTCGCTCGATCTTGCCGCGCCGCTCGACGTAGATGTCGTCGTAGCCGTTGCACATGATCTCGTCGACCGACGAGTCGGCGAGCAGCGGGTCGAGCGGGCCGTAGCCGAGGATGTCGCTCGCGACCTCCGCGACGAACCGCTTGCGGTCGCCGCTGGGCAGCTTGACCGCGCCCTTCGCGATCGCCGACTCCATGACCTTGCCGACCTCGGCGTCGATGTCCTCGACCGCCGCGAGACGCGGGCCGAGGTCGGCGATGACGAGGTCGCGAACGGTGCGCTTCGCGGCCTCCCAGTCGCTCGCCGGCGCCGTGCGCGCGGCCGCCCGGGCCGAACGCCGTTGCGGCGTCGTGGCGGCACCCGCGCGCCGCCGCTGCGCCGGCACCTTGCCCGCGGGCTGCTGCTTCTCGAGCTCGGCGAGACGTTCCGACAGCTTCACGGCTTCTCCTCGGGCAGGACGACGCGGCGGGGCTTGAGGTCGGCGATCAGCCGGGCGAGGAACCCGCGCCGGACGGGCTGCGGGGGCACCGGCACGGCGACGCCGGGCACGATCCGCGACAGCCCCTCGACCAGCTTGCGGCTGACCTCGGTGGCCGGCGCGGCCTCGGTGACGGGCAGGCCGAGGTTCACCGCGCGCGAGACCTCGCGGTCGTACGGCAGCACGAGGTCCCACGGCCGGCCGAGGATCTGCTCGACGTCGGTGCCCGAGAAGCCGACGTTCTTCTCGGCCTTGTTCAGCACGAGGTGCAGGCCCTCGGTCGAGATCTTCAGGCGTTCCAGGGTGGAGAGGAACACCCGCATGTTGTTGACGCTCGGCACGTCCAGCGTGGCGAGCACGATGAGGTTCTCGCTGATGTCGAACGACGACAGCACGACCTCGTTCAGCGACGGCGGGGTGTCGATGATCAGGTAGTCGTAGCGCTGCCGGACGGCGAGCAGGATGTCGGCGATCTTGTCCGGCGTCAGCGCGTCCGCGGCGATCGGGTCGCGCGGCGCGGCGAGCACGTCGAAGCCGCCGGTATGCGCCGTCATGGCGGACTCGAGCGAGCCCTCGTCGTCCAGGTCGACGTCGACGATCGTCCGCGCCGGGCGGAGCTGGAGCATCGACACGACCTCGCCGAACTGGAGGTCCAGGTCCACCATCGCGACGCGCTTGCCGGTGGCGTGCGCGAGCAGGTAGGCGAGGTTCGAGGCGAGGAACGTCTTGCCACACCCGCCGGTGGCGCTGGCGACCGTGATCGTCGTGGCCGGCACCCGCGGCTCGGGCACGGCGACGTCCTCCGGCTCCGCGGGCACCTCCACCTCGACCGGCACCTCGCGCTCGACCACGACCTCGACGCGGCGCGCGTTCGCCTGCGCGATCGCGGACGCGAGCACCCGGCGGATCGTCGGCGCGCCCGCCGGGAGCTTGATGAGCTCGGCCACGCCGGCCTTCACCAGCGTCACCGGCGCCGGCAGCTCGGCCACCTTGCCGGCCACCACGACGACGGTCTCCGGGTGGTCGGCGTGCAGCTTCGCCACGCGTCGCATCCCCGCGGCGGTGAGCTCGCTCGGCCCGACGACGAGCACGTCGACGGGGTGCTGGTCGAACGCGGCCGCGACCTCCGCCGGACGGTCGAGCACCTCGACGTCCGGCTCGTCGGGCAGCGCGTCGACCGCCTTGGCGAGGCCCTTGATGAGGGCGTCGCTGCGGTCGAAGACGACGATGCGCAGGGTCACGCCGCGCCCTTCCGCGTCTCCGCGAGGACGAAGTACATCGACTTCGCCGCGGCCTGCGCGTTCACGATCGTGAGGGCCTGCCGCTCGTCCACGGCGAGCAGGAAGTCGAGCGTGCCGGGCCCGCCGGCGACGGCCGCCGCCGCGCCCGTGCCGGTGCCGGGCGTGGTCGCGATGACCTCGACGCCAGGGAGGACGAGCGAGGTGCGCACGGCGCCGCCGACCTTCTCGGAGGCGTAGATGTCGATCTTGTTGCCGGGCACGACGTACCGGAGGCCGCCGGGCGCGAAGCCGAGCTGCACGCCGATGCCCTTCTTGCCCTTCGGCAGCACGACGCCGCCCTGCGCGGGAACGCCCTGAACGCCGAACATCGACGGCGTCACGACCTGCCCGGCCGACACCGCGACGAGCGCGACCTGGCCGTTGAGCGCGGTCGTGCTCGTGACGGCGTTCGCCGGCACGGCGCCCGACGGCAGCCGCTTCACGGCGAGCGGCGCCTTGGCCGACGTCGTCCCCGCGGCGATGTCCCGGGTCGCGACGACGACCGCGCGGGTGTCGCCGGAGGTGGAGTCGGAGCCCTTGACGTACGCGACGGCCGTGCCCGCTCCGAGCAGCGCCAGCACGATGCCGACGGCGATGATCAGGTTGTTGCGGCTTCTCATCTCACTCTTCTCTCGCGGAGGCGGTCGACGTGACCGTCACGTCGTTCTCGGGAAACGCGGTGCCGTTGCCGGTGAGCCGCGACGCGACGTTCGCGACGCGGCCGAGGACCTGGAGGTCGACGGTCGTCGACACGCGCAGCGTCACGGTGTCGCCGGAGACCGCCGGGATCGGCGACGCGTGGCCGGGCGACGACGCGTCGATGTCGGTGCAGGTGGCGCCCTTGCAGACGGTGACGAGCACCCCGAGCGCGGGGTCGTCCGCCGCGTCGCGCGCGAACTGCGCGATGTCGTCGTACGACGGGCGGCGGGACAGCACGCCGCCGGCGTCGCGGCTGCCGTTGGCGTCGACCGCGGTGGCGTAGCGCAACGTCGCCGCCGACGCCTTCGACGTGCGCTGGTAGCCGCGCACCATCGCGTAGAGCGGCAGCGCGCCGAACGCCAGCAGCATCAGCAGCGACGAGACCATCGCGAACTCCAGCGCGGCGATGCCGCGCTCGTCCCGCGCCATGACCCTCGTGACCCGGCTCATGTCGGGTCCTCCACGCGCGCCTCGCCGCTGCCGGACAGCGTGATCGGCGACTGCTTGCGGGCGACGAGCTCCAGCAGCCGCGAGAACGGGTTGTCGAGCTCGTGCGTCACGCGGACGCGGACGTAGTCGCGGGGGGTCCCGGCGACGTCGCCGTGGGGGCAGGTGCCCTGGGCGAGCGCGCCCGTCGAGTCGCGCACCTCGACCTCGGTGGGCGCGACGTCCTCGGCGAGGCGGCGGTTGACCTCGTCGACGACGTCGCACTGCCGGTACGCGTAGCCGCCGGTCGTCGTCGGGATCGCGGCGTAGCGCGCGGCGCGCTGCGCGGCGCGTTCGAGCTGCGCCTCCGCGAAGGTCTGCCACGCGAAGTACGCCGCCACGCCGACCAGGAAGAAGAACAGCGGCACGACCAGCGCGAACTCCACCGACGCCACGCCCCGCTCGTCGCGCCTCACAGCAGCCCCCCGGGCGGCTTGATGGTGGGCAGCGTGGTGGTCGGCACCGGCACCGTGGGGAGGATCGTGGTCGCGCTCGGCTTCGGCAGCAGGGTCGTGGCGCTCGGCAGCGGCAGCAGGGTCGTCGCGCTGGGCTGCGGCAGCGTCGGGACGACCGTCGTCGCGCTCGGCTGCGGCGTCGTCACCGGCGACGGCGTGACCGAGAGGATGTCGCACGCGGTGCTCGGCGTGGGCGCCGGCAGCACGGTGACGTCGCACTGCGGCGTCGGCGTCGGCGGCTCGACCTTGGGGTCGTAGCGGGTGTCGCCGGGGGCGCGGACGAGCCCGCCGCGGAACGCGCCCGCCGCCTGCGTCGCGTGCAGCGGGACGGTCGCGAAGTTGCCGTCGCCGAGGTCCTGCACGAGCGCCGGCGTGACGTCGAAGAACGGCACCTCGTAGACGCCGGTGAGCGGGTTCACCTGCGGGGTCGTGGCGGCGCGCACGCACTCCGGCGCGCCGGCGACGGGCGAGTCGACCTCGATCGCGCCGGCCTCGGCGCAGTCCGCCTCGACCGTGCCGACCTGGACGAGGACGACCTGCTCGCCGGACTCGGCGGCGGCGGCGAGCACCTCGTCGGCGGTCGGCGCGTCACCCGACGGCGGGTCGTAGATCTGCCCGAGCGTGTCGCGCAGGCACTTCGTCAGGCGCAGGCTCTGCAGCGGCTCGGCGGCGTTGCTCGGCGCCGGCTGCGGCTGGGTCGGGTCGATGCCGGTGAACGTGCCGTTCAGCGCGTCGACGGAGACGTTCGCCGCGCGGATCGCGGCGTCGGCGATCGCGTCGACCTCGTCGAGCAGCGCGAGCAGCTCCTTCTGCCGGTCGAGCAGGATCGAGTTCAGGTTGACCGGCGGGACGCTCACCGTGACGCCGCCCGGCCCGTCCCACTCGACGCCCTTGCCGAGCACCGCCGCGCGCACCGCGCCGGTGTCCGCCGACGCGACGGGCAGGCCGTCGTAGACCGGCACGACGACGGCGTTCTTGACGATGCGGCGGGCGGTGGCGAGGCCGTTCGGCGTCGAGAAGTTGTCGAACACCGGCTCGCGCACCGGCTGCCGCACGTCGACGCTGATCTCGGGGCAGACGAGGTTCGGCAGCGCCGTGTCGAGGTGGATGCCGTACTCGGCGAGCGCCGCGCGGACGGTGGCGTACTCGTCGGGGATCGTGGCGTCGAGCGCGCCGGTGACGGCGTCGCGCGCGGTCGTGCCGAAGCCGACGAGCGGGGTCCCCGTGGCGAGCCGGACGTCGATGCGGCCGTTGTCGCAGGTGGGCTGCGGGTCGTTGTCGTCGCCCTTGTAGAACCCGTGCGAGTACGACGCGTGCTCGGCGCTCATCGCCTCCTCGGCGGTGTCGCACGCGACGTTCCAGCTCTGGTCGGTGTCGCCCAGCGCGACCGGCGGCGCGTACGGCGTGACGTCGGAGCAGTCGGCCGGGAGCGTCAGCGTGCCCGGCAGCGCCGGCGAGGTGACGGTGGCGCTGGGCGTCAGCAGGCCGGCGGTGAGCGACGCGGTGATCGTCGCGCCGGGGACCACGTCGGTCGGGAGGCCGACCGTGCCGCACTCCGAGACGTCGCCCGGGGGCGTGAGCCCCGCCTCGGCGGCGATCGCGTCGACGTCGGGGTAGGTCACCTCCGGCAGCGCGGGCAGCTCGACGTAGGGGAAGTCGGTGCCGAGGAACGCGGTCGCCGCCGCGCGGGTCGCGGCCTGGTCCGCGGCACGCTGCGCCTCGTGCTCGCTCGACGACCACACGATGGTCGCGAACGCGAGCGCCACGCAGAGCAGGACGACCGGGAACGTCACCGCCGCCAGTACGGCGATGGACCCGTCGTCCCCTCGCCGAAACCGGGACAACACCGTGCGCCTCCCGCACCAGAAGTCATTCCCGACGATCGGTCACAAGTGCGGCGGCAGGAATGCCGAGCAGGAGGCATTTCGGCCTGATCAGAAGTGACTACGTAGCGCGGCGTTCGGAGCAGTCAGACCCAGTACGTGTCGTGCCGGTCCATGAACGCGGCGCGCGCGGCGCCGTCCATCGCCTCCCGCCGCGCGGCGTCGGCGAGCGTCTCGAAGTACTCCTCGCGCGGGGCGCCGGGCGTGAACAGCAGCAGCATCTCGGCCCGCGCGCCGGACTCGTTGCGGAAGCCGTGGACCCCGCCCTGCGGGACGTACAGGAAGTCGCCCGCGGTCGCGTCGCGCCAGCCGGTGCCGTCGTAGAGCGACACCGTGCCGAGGAGGACGTAGAACGACTCGGAGATCGTCCGGTGGAAGTGCGGGTCGGGCCCGCCGCGGTGCGGCCCCATGACCCACCGGTACAGGCCGAACTCGCCGCCGGTCGACTCGCCGGTGGCGAGGTAGTGCACCTCGTTCGCGCCCGCGACGTCCGGCGGGTCGGTCGCGCGTCGCAGCCGCGCGCTGACCTCGCCGGACTCCCCGTGGTACTTCGGGGGCGGGTACGACACGTCAGTCGGTCGGGCCGACCGTCGTCTTCTGGATCTGCATGAGGAACTCGACGTTGCTCTTGGTCGACTTCATCTTGTCGATCAGGAGCTCGAGCGCCGGGCCGGCCTCGAGGGCGTGCAGGACGCGGCGGAGCTTCCAGACGATGGCGAGCTCCTCCGGCGCCATGAGGATCTCCTCCTTGCGCGTGCCCGAGGCGTCGACGTCGACCGCCGGGAAGATGCGCTTGTCCGCGAGCTTCCGGTCGAGCTTGAGCTCCATGTTCCCGGTGCCCTTGAACTCCTCGAAGATGACCTCGTCCATCCGGCTGCCGGTCTCCACCAGCGCGGTCGCGAGGATCGTCAGCGAGCCGCCGTTCTCGATGTTGCGCGCCGCGCCGAAGAACCGCTTCGGCGGGTAGAGCGCGGTCGAGTCGACGCCGCCGGAGAGGATGCGGCCGGACGCCGGCGCCGCGAGGTTGTACGCGCGGCCGAGGCGGGTGATCGAGTCGAGCAGCACCACGACGTCGTGGCCGAGCTCGACCAGGCGCTTGGCGCGTTCGATCGACAGCTCCGCGACCGTCGTGTGGTCCTCGGCCGGCCGGTCGAACGTGCTCGCGATGACCTCGCCCTTCACCGACCGCTGCATGTCGGTGACCTCTTCGGGGCGCTCGTCGACGAGCACGACCATGAGGTGGACCTCGGGGTTGTTGCGCGTGATGGCGTTGGCGATGGCCTGCAGCACCATCGTCTTGCCGGCCTTCGGCGGCGACACGATCAGGCCGCGCTGGCCCTTACCGATCGGCGCGATGAGGTCGATGATCCGCGTGGTGAGCTGCGTGGGGTCGTTCTCCAGGCGCAGCCGGTCCTGCGGGTAGAGCGGCGTGAGCTTGGTGAACTCGATCCGCTGCCGCGCGGCCTCGGGGTCGGCGCCGTTGACGGTGTCAAGGCGGACGAGCGCGTTGAACTTCTCGCGCCGCTCCCCCTCCTGCGGCTGGCGGACCGCGCCGGTGATCGCGTCGCCCTTGCGCAGGCCGTGGCGGCGCACCTGGGAGAGCGAGACGTAGACGTCGTTCGGGCCGGGCAGGTAGCCGCTGGTCCGGACGAACGCGTACGAGTCGAGGATGTCGAGGATGCCCGCGACGGGCACCAGGACGTCGTCCTCGCGGATGACCGGGTCGGCCTCGTTGACGAAGCCGGGGGCGCCGCCGCGGCTGCGGTTGCGGTTGCGGCCACGCTCGCGGAACCGGCCGCGCCGGCCGCCGCGGCCGTCGCCCCAGTCGTCGCCGTCGCGCTGGGCCTGGTCCCGCTGGGCGTCGCGCTGGCCCTGCTGGTCGCGCTGGGCTTCGCGCTGGCCGCCGCCCTGCTGGTCGCGCTGGCCGCCGCCCTGCTGGTCGCGCTGGCCCTGGTCGCGCTGGCCGCCGCCCTGGTTGCCGCCCTGCTGGCGCGGCTCGCGGGGCTCGCGCTGCTCGCGCGGCTGGCCGTCGCGCTGCTCACGGGGCTCGCGGGGCTCACGGGGCTCGCGCTGCTCGCGGGGCTGGCCGTCCTGGCGGTCCTGCCGGTCGCGGCGGTCGCCACGGTCGCGGAAGCGTTCGCGCTGGCCGTCCTCGCGGGGCTCGCGGGGCTCGCGCTGCTCGCGCGGCGGGGCGTCGGTGCGCGCCTCGGCGGACTCGGTGCGCTCGGTGCGCTCGGTGCGCGGCTCGTCGGTGCGCGGCGTCTCGGCACGGGGCTCGGCCGGCGCCTCGGCGCGCGGGGCCTGGGTACGCGGGGCCTCGCTGCGCGGCGCGTCGTCCCGGGGGGCCTCGGTACGCGGGGCCTCGGTAGGCGGCGCGGCGTCGGCGTGGCCGTTGCGCGGGCCCCCGCCCTGCGCCTCGCGGATCGCCGAGATGAGCTCGGCCTTCTTCATCTTCCCGGCGTTGATGCCAAGCCCGGAGGCGAGGCTCTGCAGCTCCGGGAGGAGCATGGCGTTGAGGCCGCCGGCCCGGGCGCGACGCGGCTTGGCGTCGGTCTCGGTGGGCGCGACCTCGGTGGTGTCGGTCAAGGACGTTCCTCTCAACGCGTGGCGTGGACGCCACGTCGAGGTGCCACTCCCGCGCGTGCTCGGCGGGAGACATCTAGGGTCGGTTTCGTACGGGGCTGCGAGTGGCGCGCCAACCGGAAACCGGGGCGAAGAAAAGGGATTCGCGAGCGGTGGTGCTGCGCCCGACAGGACACAGCGTAACGAGCCGGGCACCCGTGAGCAACATCGGCGCGCCACGACGTGTCGCCCGCCGTGCGCCGGGCCCCCCACCCCCCAACTGTGCAGCCCACGGGACGCCGTTCCCGCGTGGTGATCTTCACAGTTGGGGAACGGCGCGGTCTACAGGTACGAACGCAGCTCCCACAGCTCCGGGAAGAAGCGCACCCCGAGCGCCTTGCGGAGGTACGGCGCCCCGGTCGAGCCGCCGGTGCCGGACTTGGTGCCGATCTGGCGTTCCACCATGTCCACGTGCCGGGCGCGCCACTGCCCGATCAGCTCGTCGTGCGTCACGAGCCCCTCGGCCACGTCCCACAGGTCGCCGTACGCGCCCCGGTCCCGCGCGACCGCGAGCAGCGACGCGAGCCGCTCCTCGTCGGACACGGCGAGGCCGTGCCGGGAGAGCAGGGCCAGGTACGCGTCCCACAACGAGGGCTCCGACAGCCGGCGGTCGACGCGGGCGCGTTCGGCATCGGAGAGCCGCAGCCGCGACACCAGCGCCGGGTCCCGCTTGCCGGACACGAACTCGATCTCGCGGAACTGCACCGACTGGAAGCCGCTGGCCGGCGCCAGCAGCGACCGGAACGCGAGGAAGTCCTGCGGCGTCATCGTCTCCAGCACGCCGACCTGCTCGACCAGCACGCGCTCGACGGCGTGGCAACGCTGGAGGGCGTGCCGGGCGACGTACGTGTCGCCGTCCAGCATCCCGGCGACGGCGTGGTCGAGCTCGTGCAGGAGCTGCTTGAACCAGAGCTCGTACACCTGGTGCACGGTGATGAACAGCAGCTCGTCGTGGGCGGGCGGGTCGCTGGCCAGGACCTGCTGCGCGAGCAGCTCGTCGACGCGCAGGTACGAGCCGTACGAGAGCCGCGCGCCCTCCTCGCCGAAGCTGTGACCCCGCTCCTCCACGGGGCTGGACACTACGCGGCGGTGGGCGGCATCAACGAGCCGACGGGCGCCAGCAGCGTGTCTGCGCTCTCGCCGTCGAGCACGTCGCGCACGAGCATCGCGGCGACGACGCCGAGGCAGATCGCGAGCACCGCGCGGTCGTCGTCGTCGGCGAGCCGGCCGCACGCGCCGCAGGCGCGGTTGTACGACTCCTGCGCCGAGCGCGACGCGAGGAACCACAGCCGCCGGCGGCCCGTCATGATCGCGGCCTGCCAGGCCGACTCGACGGCGTTGCCGTGCGCGTCGGGGTCCATGCCGCGGGCGTGCAGCAGCAGGTTGGCGCGCAACGCGGCCGCCTCGCCGTCGTGCCGGTGGCACGCGATGCCCGGGATCGACGTGAGCAGCGCGAGCACCTCGTGGTGCTGCGGCCCGAAGTCCGGCATCTGCATGCGCCGGTCCGGGTAGACGGAGTGCCACGGCGCGGACAGCTCGGCGTACTCCTGCGCCGACAGCACCGGGCGGGCGTACGCCGCGGCGATCGCGTCGCGCACCGCCTTGAGCGCGAGCGCCGTGGTCGGCGCGGGCAGCGTGACGTACGGCGCCGTGCCCGCGAGGTCGTCGGCGAACAGCCCGGCGATCGAGTCGAACGCCGTCAGCACCTCGACGATCAGCGGCGTGTCCGGCTGGAGGGCCTTGTCGCGGGCCCTGGCGACCTCGGGCGAGTCCTGCCACGCCAGCGCAAGCCGGCGCAGCCCCTCGTCGTCGAGGTGCACGATCTGCGCGAGGACGCCGAGGATCTCCGCACAGTGCGGGTGGGTCTCGGTGCTCGTGATCGTCATGGTGACAACCCTCCGGCACCGGCACGTATGGCCGGTGTTGGAGGGATTCTCGGCAGCGCGCGAGGTGCTCCGCGCGCTTAGCCGCAGAAATGGTCAGGAGTGACTAGGCAATCTCGGCCGAACGGCCGTGACGCGGCCGGGCGATCAGGCTTACCCCCGCGGCGTCGCGCCCCGCTGCCGAACCGGGCGGCGCCGCCGAAGGCGCGGACCCGGAGCGGGGCGCGGATGCCTCAGCCGTTGAACGGCGGCACGCAGGCGATCGGGTACGGTGTGCGGCCGTACACGCACAGCTCCGCCGAGGCCGACGGGGCGAACGCGGCCGCGACGGCCGCCACCACGACGGCGAGCAGGACTCGCTTCATGGGACGTCACCTCCACTCCGCCGCCGGAGTCGAGGCTGGGTTGCCTCCGGGCGGCGGAGCAGTGTTCGCCGCCGCGCAGGCGATCCCCGCCCACGCTGACCGGGGGCTTACCCCTGGTGCGGGTAGCGGTAGTCCGTGGGCGGCACGAACGTCTCCTTGATCGTCCGCGGCGAGACCCAGCGGACGAGGTTGAGGTACGAGCCCGCCTTGTCGTTGGTGCCGGACGCGCGGGCGCCGCCGAACGGCTGCTGCCCGACGACCGCACCGGTCGGCTTGTCGTTGACGTAGAAGTTGCCGGCCGAGTACCGCAGCACGTCCATCGCGTGCACGACGGCCGCGCGGTCGCGGGCGAAGATCGAGCCGGTGAGCGCGTACGGCGCCACGTCGGCCGCCTGCCGCAGCACCGCGTCGTAGTCGCCGTCGTCGAAGACGTTGACGCCGAGCAGCGGGCCGAAGTACTCGGTCGTGAAGATCTCGTGCTCGCGGTTGTCGGAGCGGAAGATCGTCGGCCGGATGAAGTAGCCCTCGCTGTCGTCGTACGTCCCGCCGGCCAGCAGCGTGAGGCCGCTGTCGCCCTTGGCCCGGTCGATGACGCCGCGCAGCCGGTCGAACGCCCGGCGGTCGATGACCGCGCCCATGAAGTTCGAGAAGTCGGCGACGTCGCCCTGGGTCAGCGACTCGGCCTCGGCGACCAGGTCGTCGCCCATCTGCCGCCACAGCGACGCGGGGACGTACGCGCGGGAGGCGGCCGAGCACTTCTGGCCCTGGTACTCGAACGCGCCCCGCACCAGCGCCGTGCGCAACGCCGCCGGGTCGGCCGACGGGTGCGCGATGACGAAGTCCTTGCCGCCCGTCTCGCCGACGAGGCGCGGGTACGACCGGTACGACGCGATGCGCTCGCCGACCGACCGCCACAGGTGCTGGAACGTCGCCGTCGAGCCCGTGAAGTGGATGCCGGCCAGGTCGCGGTGCGGCAGCGCCACCTCGGACACGGCCTGCCCGTCGCCGGTGACGACGTTGATGACGCCGGGCGGCAGGCCGGCCTCCTCGAACAGCCGCATCGTCAGGTGCGCCGAGAGCTGCTGCGTGGGCGACGGCTTCCAGACGACGGTGTTGCCCATCAGGGCGGGCGCGGCGGGGAGGTTGGCCGCGATGGCCGTGAAGTTGAACGGCGTGATCGCGAGGACGAAGCCCTCGAGCGGGCGGTAGTCCATGCGGTTCCACATGCCGGCCCCGGACTGGGGCTGGTCGGCGAGGACCTGGCGGCCGAACGCGACGTTGAACCGCAGGAAGTCGATGAGCTCGCAGGCCGCGTCGATCTCGGCCTGGATGACGGTCTTCGACTGGCCGAGCATGGTGGCGGCGTTGAGCGTGTCGCGCCACGGGCCGGCCAGCAGGTCGGCGGCGCGCAGGAACACCGCGGCCCGCTCGTCGTACGGCATCCGCGACCACTCGGCGTGCGCGGCGAGCGACGCGTCGACGGCGGCGGACACGTCGGCCGCGACCGCGTTGCGCATCGTGCCGAGCACGTGGCCGTGCCGGTGCGGCTGCACGGTGTCGATCGGCTCGCCGCCGCCCATCCGCTGCTCGCCGGCGATCGTCATGGTCAGGTCGACCTGCTCGGCGGCGAGCTCCTTGAGGCGCGCCTCCAGGCGGGCGCGCTCGGCGCTGCCGGGGGAGTACTGGCGGACGGGCTCGTTGGCCGGAAGCGGAACGGAGGTGACGGCGTCCATGGGGGTCATCCTCCCACGGACGCCGCCACCTCCGGAGGGGCCGGCGCTGCTCGCTACTTCTGGAAGCCGAGCTCCGCGAGCTGGATCGAGCCGGTCGACGTGAGGGTGCCGAAGCGGAGCTCGATCGACGTGATCCGGGTCTTGTCGACGCCGGTGAACGCCGTCAGCGGGATCCACACGCCGTCGAGGACGAGCTCACGGTCCTCGGTGCCGACCGCCTTGCGCAGCGACGCCGTGTACGACCCGGCCGCGACCAGGTTGGAGGTGGCGCCGGTCGCGTCCTTGAGGACGACGTTGAAGTTCTGCGCGGAGAACGCGGTGTTGCTGGCGTCCGCGTAGTTGACGCCGGTGCGCAGCGTCAGCGCGGTGAACGGCGTCACCGACGCGCCGGCCGCGGACACCGGCGCGGCGAACGTCGCGGCGCCGCCCCACTTGAGCGTGAACTGCGTGGCCAGCCCGCGGGTCGGGTTGGTCGGGCAGCCGGTGCCGCTCGTCGTCGGGGTGCACTTGGAGAACGTCGAGAAGCCCGTCGCGGTGACCGGCAGGCCGGCCGAGGTGTTGTTGTTCGCCGTGGTCGGCGCGACGACGACGTTGCGGTCGGCCGCGGCGGACAGCCACGACGTGCGGATCAGGTTCGGGCACGTCGTCGCGGTGCCGGGGCAGGCCGACGCGGGGAGCGGCTCGGCGCCCTTGAGCAGGTCCTCGAACGCCGTCTCGCCGCCGACCCAGCGACGGAAGAACGGCGCCATGATCGCCAGGCCGGCGTCGCGCTGCTCGGACTGCGTGAGTCGGGTGCTGGTCGGGCTGCCCGGGGTGCACGACGGGTCGCCGCCGTCGAAGTCCATGTAGTCGTCGCCGGTCCACACGGTGTTGAACCAGTTGTGGTTCGCGCCGGAGAGCGTGTACTGCGCGCGGGTGAACGTCGTCGACGGGTTCAGGAAGCGGCCGCGGTCGTACGCCTGCGAGCCCTGGAGGTCGTAGACGTCGCCGTCGCAGAGCGGCAGCAGCGTGCCGAAGTGCACGCCCTGCACCGTCTCCGCGCCGAAGTCCGTCGGCGCCAGCGCGAAGATCGCCTTGACGCCCGGGTACTGCGGGCCGTCGGTGCGGGTCTTCGCGTACTCGGCGAAGCGGTCCACGCCCTCGCCGCCGCGCGAGTGGCCCATCGCGCCGATGCGCGTGACGTCGACCTTGCCGTTGAGGTTGGTGCCGACCGCGCCCGGGCCGGTGCCGGTGTTCCAGTCGGAGAGCAGGTCCAGCGTCTTCGCGAGGATCTGCGCGCGCTCGCCGGAGCCGGCGTCACCGGCCCAGTCGAGGGAGTTGATGGCGTTGGCGCTCACCGACGCGACGAGGTAGCCGTGCGAGGCGAGGTTGGTGCCGAGGTACTCGTAGCCGCGGTAGCTGCGGACGTTCTCGGTGACGCCGTTGTCGGGGCAGGTCTGCGGCGGGCCGAGCTGCTCGAGGCCGGCGTACGAGCACGTCTCGTGGCGGCCGTGCATGAACAGCAGGACGGGGAACGGCCCGGTGCCGCTCGGCACGTAGAGCACGCCCTGCAGGCGCTCCTGGTACGTGACGAGCGTCGTCGGGTCGGTGACCAACGTGTCACCGGCGTCGTACTCGATGGTGCTCACCGAACGTGAGCCGAGCACGGCGGGGTCGGGCGCGACGGCGCCCGCGGACGGGGCGACGGCGACGCCGCCGGCCGTCAGCGCGACGGCGGCGAGCAGGGGCGTGACGAGGCTGCGCAAGCGCATGTGGGGGACTCCAGTTTCTGGGAGGGGGACCAGAAGGGACAACGCGAGCGTCGGGAAAACCTCGCGTTCACGGGCCTACTACGCCGGAGGAGCGCTCACCTCCTGCGTGACGTTCTGCTGTCCGCGGGATTGACGCCGGGTCGCGGCGGCGCGACGGTGGCCGCTCGTCCACGAGATCGGGGGAAGCCATGGGCATCGGCACCACGCACTACTACGAGGACGCGCGGAAGGCCGCGACGCAGGCGTCCCTCGACGTCGCGGCGTACGCCGCGAAGGGATCGGCGACGGGCGCCACCGAGACCTGGCAGGACACGTGGTCGGCGGTCGGCAGCATGGGCAGCGCCCTCGTCGGGCTCGGCACGCTCGGCGTGCAGATCGCGAGCCTGGTGATGTCGCGGCACCCACCGAAGCCGCCGGAGGCGCCGCCGGACGACGCGTTCCACGTCGAGGTCCTCAACAACACCTCCTTCCCCGTGGTGACCTACGGGTGGGAGGTCCAGGGCGCGGACGTGGCGCGGATCCCGCGCCCGCTCGGGCCCGGCGAGAAGGACCTGGTGCTGATCACGAACACGAACGACGGGTTCGCCGACGACACGTTCGTGCGGCTGACGATGCTGGTCGGGACCGGCGGCGACGCCGTCGTCGCGGCCGTCAAGTACGACTACACCGACACGGGCACCCCCGGGCGCTGGCGCATCTCCGCGGGACTGGCGAGCGACGGCGTCCTCGATCACGACTTCGACAAGGACCTCGAGCTGGTCGGCGGGTCGTTCGTGGCGGACCCGGCGACGGAGTCGCCGAGCTTCTCGTTCTACACGGTCGCGACGGAGACCGGGACCGGCACGGTGGCGCTGGTGCTGTACGACTACGCGGCGCCGCCGGCCTAGCGCTCAGCCACCCAGGAGGTCGTCGACCTCCTGGGTGGCGAACCACATCAGCTCCCAGCCCTCGGCCTCGTCGACGGCGAAGCGCGCGTCGTCGTCGCCGGCCTGCGCGGCGGCGTACGCCGCGGCCGCCGCCTCGACGGTGGCCGCCGCACCGGGGTCGTCGGCGTGCACGGCCTTGACGTCGCGCCACGGGATCGGGCGCGCGAGCGTGACGCCGGAACGCCCCGCCTGCGCGTCGGGCGCGGCCTCGTCGACGTCGGCGGCGAGGACGTAGCGGCGGTGCGGCTCGTCCGGCGCGGCGGCGAGCATCGGCAGCACCGACTCGGCGGCGGCCATGAGCGCGACGTACTCCAGCTCCTCGGCGTCGGCGGTGGCGTACGACTCGCGCAGCGCGGGCGTGACGGCGTGCGCGGCGAGCGGCGCGGGGCCGACCTCACCGGCGCGCCGCGCCTCGGCGAGCGCGGCGCGGGTGAGGCCGACGTAGACCCTCATGCCGGCTTCGCGTACGAGCCGTAGTGGCGACGCAGCACCTCGGCGCTGGTCCGCAACGACGTCTCCAGCACCTGCGTGCGGCGGCGCGCGTCCATCATGTTCGCGCCGATCGCCTCGAGGTCGTCCGCGCCCGGCCCGAGCATCACGACGGCGGTGCCGGTGCGGCGCACCTTCACCGCCTCCTTGATGAGCCGGCGGGTGACGACCCGGCGGAACTGCCGCTCCATCCGCGCGACCCGCGACGCCGGCTTGTCGTAGTCGAACGACGTCATCGGCGAGAGCACGTAGACCTCGTCCAGCTCCAGCGGCGTGACGAGGTCGAGCGACGTCGGCGAGCAGGCGCCGCCGTCGACGTAGCGGCGCCCGCCGATCGTCACCGGCGCGTACCAGCCGGGGATGGCGCACGACGCGGTGACCGCGTCCGACAGGCCGGCGGGCGGCGCGCCCTCGCGCCCGAACGGCACCCGCTTGCCGGTCTCGTAGTCCATCGCGACGATCCACGTCCGCGGGTGCGGCGCCCACGTGCCGCGCGGGCAGACCGCCTCGACCAGGTGGCGGACCGGCTCCAGCGAGCCGCGGCCCTGGGGGGTGATCGACGCGAGCGCGGTGAGCGGCGTCACCTTGCGCGGGTGCCGGGCGACGGTCCGCAGCAGCCGCGCCGAGCCGACGCCGAGCCGCGGCAACGGCGGCAGCGCGCGCTCGCGGTCCGCGTCGAACTCGATGACCGGGTCGCCCTCGACCACGATGCCGCGCTGGTGGTTGAGGAGCTGCGCGGGCGCGACGTCGTTGGCGACGAACGCCGCCAGCACCGACCCCGCGGACGTGCCGATGACGACCTCGGCGGTGCGCGGGTCCCATCCGGTGACGTCCTGCAGCGCGTTGAGCGCGCCGATGGTCCACGACGCGCCGAGCACGCCGCCGGCGCCGAGGACGAGGCCGCGCCGCTTCGTCACTTCGCCGTCTCCACGAGCTCGGCCAGCGACTCCTCGATGCACCCCGCCAGCACGTCCACGTCGGGCAGCGCGTCGCGGTCCGCGTTGAGGCCGTAGTAGACGCCGCCGTTGTACGACGTCAGGCCGATGCTCACGGCCTGGCCCTTCGCGATCGGCACGACCGGGAACACCTCGAGCATCTCGGCGCCGCCGGCGTAGAGCGGGAGCTGCGGGCCGGGGACGTTCGTCACGACGACGTTGAACAGCCGCCGGCTCAGCCCGGCCGCGAGCCGCGCGCCCATCGCGTGCAGCGTGGGCGCGACGAACCCGGAGAACGCGACGAGCGCCTCGGCGCCGACCGACTGGCCGGACTCCTTGTGCGCGCTCATCGCGTACGACACCTGGTGCAGCCGCACCACCGGCGACGGCTCGCCGACCGGCAGGTCCACGAAGTAGGACGAGACGCGGTTGCCGAGCTGCTGGCCCTCGGTGCGCACCGACACCGGCACCATCGCGCGGACGGTGCGGCCGTTGACGCTCTCGCCGCGGGTCAGCAGCCACGTCCGCAGCGCGCCCGCGACGGTGGCGAGGACGACGTCGTTGACCGTGCCGCCGTGCGTCTTGCGCACCCGCTTGTAGTCGTCGAGGTCGGTGCGCGCCATGCCGAAGCGGCGCTGCGCGCCGACCTCCACGTTGAGCGGGCTGTCCGGGGCGGACCGCGCGGTGCTGCGGACGGCGGCGGCGAGGCCGCCGACGACGTCCGCCGCGCGGCCGGCGACCCGGCGCACGTCGTTGAGGTTGGCCCGCGCGGTGGTGGCGAGCTCGGCGGGCTTCGTGGCGACGTTGCGCAGCGCGTCCGCGACGAGCGCGACGGAGGACGGCTCGCGTTGCGGCGTCCAGTCGACGTGCGGCGTCTCGCGCGGCTCGCGGGTGAGGTCGAGGATCACGGCGCCGACGTCCACCGCCGCGACGCCGTCCACCATCGCGTGGTGGGTCTTCGTGATGATCGCGATGCGGCCGTCGGCCAGCCCCTCGACCAGGTAGATCTCCCAGAGCGGCCGGCTGCGGTCGAGCGGCCGGCTCTGCACCCGCGCGGTCAGCTCCTTGAGCTGCTCCTCGGTGCCGGGCTTCGGCAGCGCCGAGCGCCGCACGTGGTACGTCACGTCGAAGTCGTTGTCGTCCACCCAGACCGGGTTGCCGAGCCGGCCGGGCACCCAGCGGATCTTCTGCCGGAACCGCGGCACCGTGGCGATGCGCTCGCTGATGATCTCCACGAGGCGGTCGTAGTCGAAGCCGTCGGGCGGCGACTCCAGGATGCAGACGCCGCCGACGTGCATCGGCGTCGTGTCGCTCTCCAGGTAGAGGAACGACACGTCGAGCGGGCTCAGCCGGTCCATGCCCCTGATCGTCGCACGCGCCGTGCCGCCGCCGTCGCGGGGCGCGCTACCGCGGCCGGCCCCGGGCGGTCCCGGCCCCAACCGTGCAGCCCCCGCGCCCGCGCTCCCGCGTGGCGATCTTCACAGTTGGGGAGCGGCCGCGGCGGGACCGTCGGCGGGGCGGTCAGGCGGGGGCGCAGGAGCAGTCGGAGTTCCAGGTGTTGCAGCCGCCGCCGGAGCACCGCAGGACGGACTCGGCGAGCGCGATGCAGGTGGTCTTCGGGTCGACCGAGGCGACGGCGGGGTCCACCCACGTCGGCCAGGAGGCCGCGCCGGCCAGGCCGGACATCTCGTCGGACGTGAGGGGGGTGAGTGCCTCACGCTTGAGGGAGAGCGTGCGCTTCATGCCGCGCACGGTACTGGTGGTCAGCGCGCCAGGTCGAGCACTCGGATCGTGACGGCTCCCGAGGCGTCGCCGGTCGCGAGCGCAAGGGTCGACCCGGAGACGGCGACGTCGCCGGGCGACGCGACCTCCACCGGCAGGTGCCGGGGCGCGGCGCCGGCGGTCACGCGGTGCAGGCCGAGGAAGTCGAACACCAGCGCCGCGCCGCCACCGAGCGGCCAGGCGTTGTAGACCTCGTTGCTGCGGAACACCTCGCGGCGCTTCGCCAGGTCGGTCGCGGGGGCGAGCAGCACACGCATCCCCTCGGTCGGGATGCCGGCGACGAGCGTGACCTCGCCGGACGCGGCGCGCGGCCGGTAGAACTTCACGCCGGTGACGACCGGCGCGACCTGCCCGCCGGCGACGGGGACGCGGAGCAGCCGGGGCGGGTCGGTCCGGCCGTCGTCGAGGTACAGCGTGCCCGCGTCGATGCTGAGCTGCGACGAGGCGGGGCCGGTCGCCGCGACCCGGCGCGCGCCGCCCGCGGGGCGGTCGACCACCGTGCGGACCGCGCCCTCGGCGTCCACCTCCTGCCACGCGACGGCGTCGCCGCCCGCGACCGGGATCGGGTTGTCCGGCTGCGGCGCCGAGCGCGTCGACTCGGCCAGCACGTGCTCGCGACCGCTCGCCAGGTCGACCGCCCAGATCCGCCACCGGAAGCAGCCGGTGGGCGAGTCGCCGCCGCACTCGGCCGGCGGCCGGGGCGTGATCTCCCGGTCGATCAGCCAGTCCCCGGTCCCCGTCGAGAGGTTCGGGATCGCGCCGGGCGCGTGCCGCGGCACGACCACCGTCCGCTGCGTCCGGGTGTCGAACGCCACCACGCGGTCCGGCACGCGCGTGCCGGGCGGCGCGGTGGAGGCCGGTGCCGAGACCTCGGACCAGACGACCCAGGTGCCGAACGCCGCCACCGCCTCGACCGCGCCGGCGCGCGGGTACAGCGTGTACCGGGCCGGCAGCCCCGCGACCTCGCCGCCCGCCGTCACCCGGACGTCCTGGGCCGGCGTGGGCCCGGACGTGGACCCGGTCGCCGGCCCGGACGGGGCGGGCGACGGCGAGCCGCTCGGCTCGGCCCCGTTCGTGCAGGCCGAGCCGAGCGCGAGCACCGTCACGAGGACGGTGCGGATCGTCCGTCTACCAGACAAGACCCCAGCCGTTCGCCTTGTTCGACGCGTACACGGTCGCGAGCTTGACGTTGTGCTTCCCGTAGTACGACTGGCCACCCGTGTAGGCGGGGTTCATCGGGTCGAACAGGTAGAGGCCGCCGCCGCTCTGCGTGTAGTACGCGTAGTTGTTGACGGCGTGCGAGCCGGTCCACCCCGCCGGGTAGTACCCGATGCTCTGCACGTTGACCGAGACGAGGTACGTGGACTTGTAGCGCCAGATGTCCGTGACGGCCCGGCTCATCAGGTGCTGCGCCGAGCTCGTGTCGGTCACCCACTGGTAGTAGTTGCGCGACTGGCGGCGGTTCAGCGGCTTCGACGCGTAGGCGAGGTTGGTGCCCTTCGCCGTCTTCATCTCCGACGCGAGCGTCGCCTGCGACGGCGTCGAGGCGCCCATCGTCGCGAGGATCATCTGCGCGGTCGCCGGCACGCAGTAGTAACGCCCCTGCTGCATCTTGCCGACGATCGGCAGCGAGTAGTTCGCCGGCGCGGAGCCGCCGCCGCAGTCGTCCGCGGAGACGCACGGCGTCAGCAGCGGCGCCGACGGCGCGTTCTCGCTGTCGGACGGCACCGGCCGCGCGACCTGCGTCGAGAGCAGGTTCGCGACCTGGAGCTCGTAGTCCGCCGTCTGCTCCGCCT
Source organism: Mycobacteriales bacterium (assembly GCA_036382875.1). GTDB lineage: Bacteria > Actinomycetota > Actinomycetes > BP-191 > BP-191 > BP-191. The sequence goes on along the minus strand of DASVPJ010000017.1, from coordinate 101,805 downwards.
TGGTGAGCACCACCGACGTCGGCGGGACGTCGATCGCGTCCAGGTCGGTGGACGGCGTCGGGTCCATCCCCTCGAACATCGGCGGCGTGCACGTGTAGCCGGTCTCGTACGTGTCGACGCACGTCTCGTCGGCGGCCGCGGGCGCGGCCGGGGCGGCGACGAGCAGCGGGACGAACGTCGCCACCGCGAGCGCGGGGACGAGCCGGCGCCGGGCGCGCCGGGGCATGCTGGATCGACCGTGGTGCATGGTGGAACCCCCCTCGCCATCGACGCCCGCACGCGCTGAGGACGCGCGGTGCGCCGTAGAACCCCCCGGCGCGTACGAGCGCGCGCCGAACCAGAGCCTCGCTCCGGGTCTTAAGTCCCTGCGCCGTGTCGTGACGGTGTGTGTCGCAGGAGATGCGAAGCGTACGCGCGGCCCGGCGCCCCGGAAAGGGCCCTGGGCAATTTCTCGAAAACTCGTGAACGCAATGGGGATATCGACCGGAATGTCATCCGAAGGCGACGCCGAACAGCGCCTCGAGCTCCTCCAGCGTCGTGCCGGTGTCCGCGTGGTGGATGCCGACCATGCCCGCGGCGACCGCGCCGCGGACGTTCGCCGCGATGTCATCGACGAACACGCACTCCCCCGGCGCGACGCCGAGCTCGCGCGCGGCGAGCGCGTAGATCGCCGGGTCCGGCTTGCGCAGCCCCACCTCGCCGGAGATGACGACGGCGTCGAACAGCGCGTCGAAGTGCTCGAACTGGTACGAGTCCCGGTTGCCCCACGAGTTGCTGAGCAGCCCCGTCTTGAGGCCCGACTCGCGGGCCTTGCGGACGGCGTTGATCATCCGGGTGTCGGCGCGCGCGCCGGCGAACATCCGCCGCACCAGCCCCTCGGCCGCGACCGGGTCGCCGGACGTCGTGCGCAGCCGCGCGGCGAGCTCGCGCTCGAACTCCTCCATCGTCACGCGCCCGGTCTCGACGCCGTGCACGAGCGAGCCCTCGCCGTAGTTCGAGAACAGCACCTCGTGCAGGTGCGCGCCGTCCACGTCCTCGCCGTGCACGAACGCCGCGAACGAGTCCGCCATCGACGTCGTCAGCACGCCGCCGAAGTCGACGACGAGCGTCGTGAGCTCAGGCACCGGCCACCGTCCGGGCGCGGGCGAGCAGCGCGGGGACGCCGCGGTCGAGCAGCGCGAAGAACGGGTCGTCGGTCGTGCCGGCGAGGTGCCGCGAGTACGAGCCCTCCAGCAGGATCGCCAGCTTCCAGATCGCCAGGACGACGTACGCCCGCAGGTCGCTGACGTCGCGGCCGGAGCGGGCGGCGTAGCGCTCGACCATCTCGGCCCGCGTCGGGAAGCCGGGCTGCGTGGTGACGTTGCCGGCCACCTCGCTGAACTCGTCGCGCTCCCCCGGCTCGATCCAGAACGACATCAGGTAGCCGAGGTCGGCCATCGGGTCGCCGACCGTCGCCATCTCCCAGTCCAGGATCGCGGTGAGCCGCGGCCCGGACGGCGACATCGCGACGTTGTCGAGCTTGTAGTCGCCGTGCACGAGCGACGTGCCGGCCTGCATCGGGAGGTTCTCCTCCAGCCACGCGGACAGCACGTCGTAGTCCGGCAGCTCGCGGGTCTCCGCGCCCTCGCGCTGCCCGCGCCAGCGGCGGAGCTGGCGTTCGAGGTAGCCGCTCGGCTTGCCGAGCCCGGCCTCGACGAACGGCTCCACCGGCGCCGAGTGCAGCTCGGCGAGCGCGTCGACCAGCTCGAAGCCGATCGTGCGGCGCACGTCCTCGCTCGCCCAGTCCGGCAGCTCGGTGCGGATGACCTCGCCGTCGACGCGTTCCATCAGGTAGAACGGCGCGCCGATCACCGCGGGGTCGTCGCAGGCGAGCGTGACGGTCGGCACGCGGACGCCGCAGCCGCTGCGGGCCAGCAGGTCCAGCACGCGGTACTCGCGGATGACGTCGTGCGCGGTCGGCAGCAACGGCCCCTGCGGCGGCCGCCGCAGGATCCACTCGTGGTCGCCGCGGCGGACGACGAACGTCAGGTTCGAGTGGCCGGCGGAGAGCCGCTCGACGTCGAGCGGGCCCTCGCCGGGGAGGCGCTCCCCCGCGTAGGCGGTGAGGGCATCGGGATCGACGAGCACGGACGGGATCCTGACAGACTCCGCTGCCATGGACTTCGCGCACACCCCCGAGGCGGTCGAGTGGCAGGAGCGCGTGCAGGCGTTCCTGGACGAGCACGTCTACCCGGCCGAGCCGGTCTACGCGGCGCAGCGCCGCGACCTCGTCGCGAGCGGCCGGCCGCACGCGTTGCCGCCGGTGGTCGAGGACCTCAAGCGCGAGGCCCGGTCGCGCGGGCTGTGGAACCTCTTCCTCCCCGACGTGTCCGGGCTGTCCAACGTCGTGTACGCGCCGCTGGCCGAGCTGATGGGGCGCTCGGTGGTGCTCGCGCCGGAGTCGATGAACTGCTCCGCGCCGGACACCGGCAACATGGAGGTGCTGCACCTGTTCGGCACCCCCGAGCAGAAGGAGCGCTGGCTCGAACCGCTGCTCGACGGCGCGATCCGCTCGTGCTTCGCGATGACCGAGCCGGACGTCGCGTCGTCCGACGCCACGAACATCTCGACGCGCATCGAGCGCGACGGTGACGAGTACGTCATCAACGGCCGCAAGTGGTGGATCACGGGTGCGGCCGACCCGCGCTGCAAGGTCGCGATCCTGATGGGCAAGACCGATCCGAACGCGAACGTGTACCGGCAGCAGTCGATGGTGCTCGTGCCGCTGGACACGCCGGGCGTGGAGATCGTGCGGGCGCTGCCGGTGTTCGGCTACTCCGACCAGGAGGGCCACTGCGAGATCACGTTCACCGACGTGCGCGTGCCGGTGTCGAACCTGGTCGGCGAGGAGGGCGGCGGGTTCGCGATCGCGCAGGCGCGGCTCGGCCCCGGCCGCATCCACCACTGCATGCGGGCGATCGGCATGGCCGAGCGGGCGCTCCAGCTCATGTGCGAGCGGGCGGTGTCGCGGGTGGCGTTCCGCCGGCCGCTGGCCATGCAGGGCGTCGTGCGCGAGTGGATCGCCGAGGCGCGGATGGACATCGAGCAGGCGCGGCTGCTCGTGCTGAAGACCGCGTGGCTGATCGACACCGTCGGCTCGCGCGGCGCGGCGACCGAGATCGCGGCCATCAAGGTCGTGGTGCCGCGGATGGTCTGCCGCATCCTCGACCGGGCGATCCAGCTCCACGGCGGCGGCGGCGTGTCCGACGACTTCCCGCTCGCGCAGATGTACGCGGGCGCCCGCACGCTGCGGATCGCCGACGGGCCCGACGAGGTGCACGTCCGTTCGGTCGGCCGGCGGGAGATCGGCAAGTACGTGCCGGAGGGGTTCGGGCGCTAGACCGGACCGCCCGCTAGGCCGGGACCGGCGCCAGGTCGCGGGCGAGGTCGCGCAGCGCGAACCGCAGCGGCGACGCCGGCGCCACCTCCGCGAGCGTGCGGCCGAGCCGCGCGGCGGCGTCGGTCGCGGCGAGGTCGTACGGCAGGAACGCCGCCGGCGTGACGCCCGCGTAGCGCTCCAGCGCGGCGGTGATCTCGCGCCGGGCGTCGCCCGGCATCAGGCCGTCGCGGACGCGGTTGACGACGACGTCGGGCCGGACCCCGAGCGCGGCCAGGTCGGCGAGGCCGCGCACCAGGCGTTGCAGGCCGACCGGGTCGGCGGCGCCGACCGCGACGACGGTGTCGGCGGTGCCGAGGACCGCGAGGGTGGCGCCGTTGCGGCGGGCGGCCGCGTGGTCGTACGCCAGCTCCTCGTCCTGCTCCAGCGCGAACCCGCAGTCCACCACCGTCACCGCGGCGAGGCCGCGGCAGAGCGCGAGCACGTGCTCGACGGCGGCCGGCCGCAGCTCGGGCCAGCGGTCGGCGCGGGTGATGCCGGTCAGCACCCGCAGGTGCTCGCCCAGCGACCGCGCGACGCCGGCCAGCGCGGGGACGTCGAGCAGGCCGTTGTTCGCCAGGCGAGCGGCGGCGGCGAGGCCGGGCGCCTCGTCCAGCAGCCCGAGCGACTGCGCGACGGCGCCGCCGTAGACGTCGGCGTCCACCAGCATCGTCGCCACGCCCTGCTCGGCCAGCTCGGTGGCGAGGCCGATCGCGACGGTCGTCCGGCCCGGCGCGCCGGTCGGGCCCCAGACGGCGACGACCCGGCCGGCCGCGGCGAACGCCCGGTCCGCCGCGCCGTCCGCGCCGTCCGCGCCGCCCTCGTTGTCCCCGCCGAGCGGTGGGCCGGCCGGGCCGGCCGCGGTCACCGCCTCCACGACCGCCGCCGCGATGTCGGCGGGCGGCGCGTCGCCGGGCAGCACGTGCAGCACGCCGAGCTGGCGGAGGCGGCGTTCGGACTCCTCGTCGGCGACCAGGCCCACGACGGCCAGCCCCGCGACGGCGAGCCGGGCCAGCGCGTCGCGGTCCAGGCGGCGCAAGTCGCCGGAGAGCAGCACGGCCCGCGCGGTGCCGGTGGCCGCGGTCGCGAGCAGGTCCGCCAGGTCGACGCAGCGGCGCACGACCCGGACGGCGGCGTCGTCGCGCTCGAACGCCCGCACCAGCGCCGCCTCCCACCGCGCGTCCGTGACCGCGGTGAGGACGGGGACCCTCACGGCGCGCCGCCGTCGCCGGCGCCGTCGGCGCCGGGCACCACGAGCGACAGGTCGATCTCGGCGGTCCGGATCGCGGCGGCCAGCGGCAGCGCCTGCGCGGGGTCCACCTCGACCACGACGACGAGCTCGCCGCGGCCGGCGGCGAAGCCGTTGCCGGGCTTGTCGACGGCGACGACGAGGGCGTTGCGGACGACGGCGTACGTGTCGGGCTTGCCGCCGGCCAGCTTCGCGGTGGCGAGCACGTCCACGCGGTCGCCGCGCTCGATGTCGCCTCCCGCCGCGTGGCCGCGGTCGAGCGGGATCGCGACGCGGCGGGTGGCGCGGCGCGCGTCGCCGAGCGCCGACACCGGCAGCAGGTCGCCGGCGCCGAGGTCGCGGGTGAGGACCCGGCCGGCGGGCGTGCCGTTGCGGACGTCGACGTAGCGCTTCAGGTCGTCGCCGTACAGCCGCACCCGGCGGGCCTCGACGTCGTCGGCGGTCAGCGTCGTGCCGGTGGCCAGGTCACGGCGGACCGCCCAGACCTGGACGCTGCGGTCGGCGGCGTCGACGACCGCGGAGCCGCCGAGGACCGAGAGCAGGACCATGAGGATGCCCGCGACGAGGCGCGCGTCGGTCCAGCGGGGCTGCCGGAGCCGGGCCGCGGGCGGCGAGGAGGGGTCGGACACGGCCCGGGACGGTACGACATCCAGCGCAGTCCCCACCAGGGTTGTCCACAGATGTGGACGCCATCGAACGCAACCGCAGGCATACTGACGCCATGGCGCGGAGGTTCCTCCAGCTCGCGGACGTCTCGGAGATCCTCAACATCTCGGCGGCGCAGACGTACGCCCTCGTCCGGTCCGGCGAGCTGCCGGCGATCAAGATCGGCGGCCGCGGCCAGTGGCGCGTCGAGGAGGCGGAGCTGGAGGCGTACATCCAGCGGATGTACGCCGAGACGCGGGAGTTCGTCGCGACCCACCCGCGCGGCGCGCGGTCAGACGACGAGCTCTGAGCGCACCGCGACGACCGCGCGCAGCGGGATCGCCCGGGTGCGGGTGACGTGGGCCGGGCGGCGCGGCTCGTGCGGCGGGTGCTCGGCCAGCTCCGCGTAGTCCCCGGCCACCCGGTCGAACGTGCCGCCCAGCACGGTCCCGCCGGCCAGCGTGACGCTCACCGGAACGCGGCGGCGGGCCAGCGCGCGGAGGGCGTAGCCGAGGTTCAGCCGTTCCACCGCCTTGGCCGGCTCCTCGGCGTGCGGCGGCAGGCCGTCGACCGCGAGCACGTGCCGCAGCGCGACCAGGTGCTGCCGCGCGCCGTCGGCGAGCACCAGCCACTCGGGCGCGGCGTCGTCGAGCGTGCCGCGCACGGCACCGGCAGCCGTGGTGACCGTGAGGTCGTGCCCGCGCGCCGCCGTCAGGCGGTCCACGAGGAGCTGCCGGGCCAGCTCGCGGCGCGCGCGGTCGCGCACCTCGGCGTCGAGCTCGGCCGCCTCGGCGCCCGCCAGCTCCCCCGCGAGGTCGGCGAACAGCGCCGCCCACCGGTCCATGCACAGGACCGTACCCGGTCCGTTGACGCGACCGAGTGCAGGCGTATACAAGCAAACGAACACAAATGCGCCTGAACGGGGGTTGTGCTCATGGTGCTGGCTCGGCTAACGGCAGCGCTCGGCGCGCTCGGGGCGGCGGCGGTGGCGCTCGTCGCGGTGACGCCGCGGTACTGGCACGGCGACCTGGCGGGCTCGCCGGACGGGCCGCTGCTCGCGGTCGCGCTGGCGGCGGCGTACGGCTGCCTGGCCTGGCTCGCGCTCGTGCTGCTCGCCGTCGCCGGGCGCGTGCGGGTGCGGGTGCCGGGGCGGGCGTTCGCCGAACGCGTGCTCGGCGTCGCCGCGGCCACCGCCGCGGCCGGCGCGTTGGCGGCGGGACCCGCGGCCGGGCTGGCGGCGGCGGCGGACGGCGGGCCGTTCGACCGGCTCGCCGCGCCCGCCCGGCCCGTCCCGGCGGCGCCCGCCGTCGCGCGCGGCCCGGCCGTCGCGCGCGGGCCGCGCGGGCCGGCCGTCGTCGTCGCGCGCGGCGACACGTTGTGGGGCCTCGCCCCGCGCGACCGCGGCCCCCCCGCCACGCCGGCCGCCGTCGCCGCGGAGTGGCCGCGCTGGTACGCCGCGAACCGCCGCGTGATCGGCCCCGACCCGTCCGTCATCCGCCCGGGCCAGCGGCTGGTGGCCCCGCCGAACGGAGGCTCCCGGTGAGCGTCGCCACCCAGTACCCGTACGAGCAGCCGCGGATCGAGGTCCGCGCCTACCGCGCGCCGAACCCCGAGCCGCCGTACGACGACGTGCCGCCGATCGTCCGGCTGCGCCCCGTCGCGGCGCTGGCGCCGTGGCTCGGCCCGCCCGGGCTGCGGCTGGTGCCGGAGCCGGAGGAGGCCGACGAGGAGGTGTCGTTCGAGGCGCAGCGCACGCCGCGCGAGGGGCTCGAGGACCCGCGGCCGCGGGCGGCGATGCTGGCGCGGGCGTTGCTGGAAGTGCTGACCGGGACCCGGCCGGTGGCGCAGCTCCTGCGGTGGACCGCGCCGGAGGTGTTCGCCCGGCTGGAGCCGCTGGCCGCGACGCACCGCGGCGGCCGCGGCGTCTGCGCGGTGCGGCGGGTGCTGGTCAGCGAGCCCGCCCCCGGCATCGCCGAGGTCTCCGCCGTCGTCCAGCGCGGGCCGCGGTGCGGCGCGCTGGCGCTACGGATGGAGGGCCTCGACGGCCGGTGGGTGGTTACTGCCCTCCAGCTTGGTTGAGCCCCTGCGGCGCGCCGTGGCACTTCTTGTACTTCCGGCCGGAGCCGCACGGGCACGGCGCGTTGCGCGCCGGACCCGAGCCGGTGACCTGCCCGCTGATGTCGCCCTCGCCGGCGTTGACCATCGACTTGGGGCCGATGTTGCTGCCGCCGTCGAGGCTCGGCGCCGAGTACTGCACGTGCGCCGGGCGGTGCGGCTGGGTCAGCTCCTTGGGGAGGACGGCCTGCGGGTCGACGTGCGGCTGGCCCGCCTGCGCCGCCTGCGCCGACGGGGCCGCGGCGGGCGAGCCGAGCGGCGCCGCGGGCGCGTCGACCGCGGGCGCGGTCACGACCGGGGACGGGGCGTCGGGCAGCGGGGCGTTCGGCGCGTTCTCGCCGGAGAGGCTGCCGCGCAACGGCTCCGCGCCCGGCTCGGCGGCCGGGGCGGCGGAGGAGTACGGCGGCTCGCCGTTCGGCGACGCGGGGGCGTTCGCGAACGGCGCGTCGGTCGGCGGCGCGACGGCCGGCGGCTCGATCGGCGAGACCGGCTGCTCGGCCATGACGTTCGGCGTGAGCGGGGGCTCGGCGGCGAGCGGCTCCGCCGGGGCCGCCGGCGCCGCGGGGGCCTCGGCGAGCGGCGCGGCGGGCGCCTGGGCGAGCGGGGCTGCCGGCGCCTCGGTGAGCGGGGCGGCGGGCGCCTGGGCGAGCGGGGCCGCCGGCGCCTCGGTGACCGGGGCGGCCGGCGCCTCGGCCGGCGCGTCGATCACGGGAGCCGCCGGCGCCGCGGGGGCCGCGGCGGCCTGCTGGTCGACCTGCACCTCGACGTTGAAGAGGAAGCCGACCGACTCCTCCTTGATGCCGTCCATCATCGCGGCGAACAGGTCGAAGCCCTCGCGCTGGTACTCGATCAGCGGGTCGCGCTGGCCGACCGCGCGCAGTCCGATGCCCTCCTGCAGGTAGTCCATCTCGTAGAGGTGCTCGCGCCACTTGCGGTCCAGGACCGAGAGGATGACGCGGCGTTCGAGCTCGCGGGTCACCTCGGCGCCGAGCGTCTCCTCGCGGCGGTCGTACGCCGCCAGCGCGTCCTCGACGAGCCGCACCTTGAGGAACTCGTTCGACAGGCCGGCCCGGCCGCCGTTCTCCTCCTCGAGCTCCTCGATCCGCTGGCCGACCGGGTACAGCGTCTTCAACGCCGTCCAGAGCTGCTCGAGGTCCCAGTCCTCGGCGAAGCCGTCGGACGTGGCGCCGTCGACGTACGCGCCGATGACGTCCTCGATCATGCCGCGCACCTGGCCGTGCAGGTCCGCGCCCTCGAGCACCTTGCGGCGCTCGCCGTAGATGACCTCGCGCTGGCGGTTGAGGACCTCGTCGTACTTGAGGACGTTCTTGCGGATCTCGAAGTTCTGCGACTCGATCTGCGTCTGCGCGTTGCGGATGGCGCGCGTGACGATGCCGGCCTCGATCGGGACGTCGTCCGGGATGTTGAGGCGGTCCATGATCGACTCGACGGCAGCCGCGTTGAACAGCCGCATCAGGTCGTCCTGCAGCGACAGGTAGAACCGCGACTCGCCGGGGTCGCCCTGGCGGCCGGAACGGCCGCGGAGCTGGTTGTCGATGCGGCGCGACTCGTGCCGCTCGGTGCCGAGGACGTAGAGACCGCCGAGGTTGGTGACCTCGTCGTGCTCGGCGGCGACGGCCGCCTTCGCCTTCTCCAGCGCGTCGGGCCAGGCCGCCTCGTAGTCCTCGGGCGTGTCCACCGGGGAGAGGCCGCGGTTGCGCAGCTCGGCGGCGGCCATGAACTCGGGGTTGCCGCCGAGCATGATGTCGGTGCCGCGGCCCGCCATGTTCGTCGCGACCGTGACCGAGCCCTTGCGCCCGGCCTGGGCGACGATCTCGGCCTCCTTCTCGTGGTACTTCGCGTTGAGCACCTCGTGCGGGACGCCGCGGCGCAGCAGCATGCCGGAGAGGCGTTCGGACTTCTCGACGGAGACGGTGCCGACGAGGACCGGCTGACCCTTCGCGTGCTTCTCCGCGATGTCGTCGACGACGGCCTCGAACTTCGCGGCCTCCGTCTTGTAGACGACGTCCTTGCGGTCGACGCGCTGCATCGGCCGGTTGGTCGGGATCGGGACGACGCCGAGCTTGTAGATCCGGTCGAACTCGGCGGCCTCGGTGAGCGCCGTGCCGGTCATGCCGCCGAGCTTGTCGTAGAGGCGGAAGAAGTTCTGGAGGGTGATCGTGGCGAGGGTCTGGTTCTCGTCCATGATCTTCACCCCCTCCTTGGCCTCGATGGCCTGGTGCATGCCCTCGGAGTAGCGACGGCCGTGCAGGATGCGGCCGGTGAACTCGTCGACGATGAGCACCTCGCCGTTCGCGACGATGTAGTCCTTGTCGCGGTGGTAGAGCTCCTTCGCCTTGAGGGCGTTGTTGAGGTAGCCGACGAGCGGGGTGTTGACGGCCTCGTAGAGGTTCTCGATGCCGAGGTAGTCCTCGACCTTCTGCACGCCGCGCTCGGTGATCGCGACGGTGCGCTTGCCCTCGTTGACCTCGTAGTCCTTGCCCTCGCCGGGCTCCAGGCGGCGGACGAGCTGCGAGAACGTCGAGTACCACTGCGTGGCCTGGTCGCTGGGGCCGCTGATGATGAGCGGCGTCCGCGCCTCGTCGATGAGGATCGAGTCGACCTCGTCGACGATCGCGAAGTTGTGGCCGCGCTGGACGCACTCCTCGATCGTCCAGGCCATGTTGTCGCGCAGGTAGTCGAAGCCGAACTCGTTGTTCGTGCCGTAGGTGATGTCGGAGTTGTAGGCGGGGCGCCGTTCCTCCGGCCGCATCTGGCCCTGGATCAGGCCGACCGACAGGCCGAGGAAGCGGTGCACCCGGCCCATCCACTCGGCGTCGCGGCGGGCGAGGTAGTCGTTGACGGTGACGACGTGGACGCCCTTGCCCTCGAGCGCGTTGAGGTACGCGGGGAGCGTGCCGACGAGCGTCTTGCCCTCGCCGGTCTTCATCTCGGCGATGTTGCCCATGTGGAGCGCGGCACCGCCCATGAGCTGCACGTCGAAGTGCCGCTGGCCGAGGGTGCGCTTGGCCGCCTCGCGGACCGTCGCGAACGCCTCCGGGAGGAGGTCGTCGAGGGTCTCGCCGTCCTTGAGGCGCTCCTTGAACTTGTCCGTCTCCTGCCGGAGCTCGGCGTCCGTCATGGCCACGAACTCGTCCTCGATCGAGTTCACCATGTCGGCGATGTTGTGGAGCTTGCGGAGGATCTTGCCTTCGCCTGCTCGCAGGATTCGGGAAAAGACCATCGGGGCTTCGCACTCCTCGTCGGTGACCTCCGGACCAGCCTGGGCAGCCCGAAGGGAACGGCGGACGCCCGCCGATCCCGCTCATGGTAGGCGCACTTCGTCCCGCGCCGGGCGGGCTGTGGACAGAGAAACGTCACAGGGGGTCCGTAAGGTGCCCGCCGTGGACGTTCTCTCGGCGAACGAGGCCCGGCGGCTGGCGGTGGCGGCGGCCGGGCTGGCGCCTGCGCGGCCGGGGCGCGGCGCGCCGGCGGGGGGTGCACGGGACGGCGTCCGGGGCGCCGGGGCCGGCCGGAGCGCCGGGGCTGGCCTGGGTGGCGGCGCTGGCCGGGGTGGCGGCGCTGGCCGGGGTGGCGGGGCTGGCCGGGGTGGCGGGGCTGGCCCGGGTGGCGGGGGTGGCGGGACTGGCCCGGGTGGCGGCGCTGGCGGCGGGTCGCGCGGCCTGGCGCGGCGGGCGGATGCCGTGGGCGGCGTGCTGCGGTCGCTGGGCGCGGTGCAGCTCGACACGATCTCGGTGCTCGCGCGCTCGCACGCACTCGTGCCGTACGCCCGGCTGGGCGCGGTCGGCGAGGACGCCGTGGCGGCGGCGTACTGGGCGGAGCCGCCGGGGGCGTTCGAGTACTGGGCGCACGCGGCGTGCGTGCTGCCGTTGGAGTCGTGGCCGCTGTTCGAGGTGCGGCGGCGGTACTTCCGCGACCGCTACGGCCACCGCCGGCCGGACCTCGCGCCCGTGCGCGAGTCGGTGCTGGCCGCGCTGCGCGACCGCGGGCCGTTGACCGCGACCGAGCTCGGCGGCGCGAAGCGCGGGGGCGAGTGGTGGGACTGGTCGGACTCGAAGATCGCCGTCGAGGAGCTGCTGGGGTTCGGCGACGTCGTGTGCACGCGGCGGGTCGGGTGGCGGCGGGTGTACGACCTCGCGGCGCGCGCGATCCCCGCCTCGCTGCGCGACGCGGCGCCGGCCGACGACGAGTGCCGGCGGGCGCTGGTGGCGTTCGCGGGCGACGCGCTCGGGGTGGCGACGGCGGGCGACCTGGCCGACTACTTCCGGTGCGCCTCGGTCGCGCAGGCGCGCGCGCTGGCGCCGGAGGTGGGCCTGGTGCCGGTGGAGGTGGGCGGGTGGTCGCAGCCCGCGTGGGCGTCGCCCCGCTGGCTCGCCGCGCTCGGCGCGGGCGAGGTGCGGGAACGGTCGCGGACGACGTTGCTCACGCCGTTCGACCCGCTGGTGTGGACGCGGGACCGGGCGGAGCGGGTGTTCGGGATGCGGCACCGGTTGGAGGCGTACACGCCCGCCGCGCGGCGCGAGCACGGCTACTACGCGATGCCGGTGCTCGCGGGCGGGCGGCTCGTAGGGCGGGTGGACCCGGCGCGGGCGGGCGCGACGCTCGTCGCGCGGCACGTGACGTTCGAGGGCGCCGAGCGCGGCCCCACCCGCGCCGCCGTGCGGGCGGTGGCGGTGGCGTTGCGGGAGGCGGCGTCGTGGGTGGCCTGCTCGGCGGTGGCTGTGGAGCGAGTCACGCCGGGCGACGCGGCGGCGCCGCTCGCGGACGCGGTGCGGGAGGTGATGCGGTGACGTAGGGCGGAACGGCCCGCGGCGGCGCCCAGACACCTGCGCGCCCGCCGCTGCGCGGGCCGGACTGCGGCGCGTGGCGCCGCACCGGCGCGGGCGTGCGGGGACGGCAGTGGTGCCGCGCGTGGGCGGCGGTGGCGCCGCACCGGCGCGGGCGCGGGGCACGGCGGTGGCGCCGCGCGGCACAGGCGCGGGCGCGTGGGGACGGCGGTGGTGCCGCGTGGGGACGGCGGTGGCGCCGGCGCGGGCGCGGGCGCGCGGGACTGCGTCGGCGCGGCGCCGACGGGCGCGGGGCCGCGGTGGCGCGGGTGCGTCAGGTGATCTCGAGGAGCTTCTCGCGCACGGCGTAGACGACCGCCTCCATGCGCGAGTGGAGCTGGAGCTTCTCGAGGATGTTGCGGATGTGGTTCTTCACCGTGTTCTCGGAGATGAAGAGCTGCTTCGCGATGTCGCGGTTGTTGAGGCCCTTGGCGACGAGCTTGAGGACCTCCATCTCGCGGTCGGTGAGCCGCGGGGTCGGTACCTGCTGCCGGTCGTCGGTGCGCTTGATCATCGACGCGAACTCGGTGAGCAGCTTCGACGCCATCGACGGCGAGATGAGCGACTGCCCCTCGTTCACCGCGCGGATCGCGGCGGCGACCTCCTCGATGGAGATCTCCTTGAGGAGGTAGCCGGACGCGCCCGCCTTGATGGCGTCGTAGAGGTCCGCCTCCTCGTCGCTGATCGTCAGCATGATGATCTTCGCGCTCGGCACGGCGTCCTTGATCGCGGTGCACGCGTCGATGCCGCCGCGCTTCGGCATGCGCACGTCCATGAGGACGATGTCGGGCATCGCGTCAGCGGCGCGTTCGACCGCCTCGGCGCCGTCGCCGGCCTCGCCCACGACCTCGATGTCGTCCTCCTGCTCGAGGACCATCTGAAGCCCGCGGCGGAACAACGCGTGGTCGTCGACCACGAGCACCCGGATCGGCTCGCCCGTCCCGGCGCTCGGCGTCGTCGCGACCGCCTCGTCCTCCGTCACACGTCCTCCTCGTCCGTCGCGCGGGCCCTGACGGTCACCGCGCGAGTCGGATCACACCGTAGTCGTATCCCTTTCGCCGGTAGACCACGCTCGGGAGGCCCTTCTCCTTGTCCTCGAACAGGAAGAAGTCGTGGCCCACGAGCTCCATCTGGAACAGGGCCTCGTCGAGGGTCATCGGGTCACCCTCGAACGTCTTCTCCCGAACGACGACGCCGCTCGGCTCCTCCTCGTCGACCGCGGTGCTGTCGGCAGCGTCCGTGTCCGGTTCGCTCGCCGGGAGGGGCGTGCTGCCGTTCGCGTGCGCCGCAGGCGAGTGTATCGAGTCAGGCGTGCGCAAACCGTGATGGACGCGGCGCTTGTCGGCGGCGCGGCGCAGCCGGCCGTAGAGCTTGTCGAGCGCCATGTCGAGCGCGGCGTACGGGTCGGCGGACGCCGCCTCCGCGCGGATCACCGGTCCCTTGGACAGGCAGGTGACCTCGACCCGGTCCTTCACGGACGACAGGCGCGGGTTGTGCTCGGAGCACAGCTCGACCTCGAGCCGGAAGATGCGACTGTCCAGCCGCTCGACCTTCGCGAGCTTCTCGGTCGCGTGCTGCCGGAACTTGTCCGACACCTCGGCCCCGCGGCCCTTGACCACGATGTCCATCAGGCTCCCTTCGCAGCCGGACGGCGCGGGGCGGCGACGTGGGAGCGCCGGACGGCGGGCACGCCGCGCGGGCACGACACGCGCAGCGGGGCCGGAACGCCCCGCTCGCGCGCTGCTCGCATCGGCTGGTCCTCACGGCGGCCACGTAGCCGGACCGGCGTCCGGACCACCACGCTATCCCCCGCCCGTGCCCGGCGCACGCCTTTGCCCGGGATCACGCCGGGGGCGGCGGCGCGCCCTCCCCGGCCCGGTCGTCCGTGCCGCGCCGGGCGGGGCCGCGCGGGGCGCCGTACCGCCCGCCCGGCGCGCGGCGGGCCGGCGCGGGCGCGCGCCGGATACCGGCCGCGACCACGGCGGCACCCGCGACGGTGACGCCCGCGTCGCGCAAGGCGCGCGCCGCCTCCGCGAGCGTCGCGCCCGTCGTCATCACGTCGTCCACGACCACGACGCAGCGGCCGGCCAGCGCGGCGGCCGCGTCGGGGTGCGCGGCGAACGCACCCGCGACGTTGGCCGACCGCCCGCTCGCGGACAGCCCCGACTGGTCCGCGACCGGACGCACGGCGCGCAGCGCCGGCACGGCGGGCACGTCGAGCAGCCGCGCGGCGCGGACGGCGAGTCGGCGGGCGTGGTCGTAGCCGCGCTCGCGCACCGCGCGCCGCGAGGACGGCACCCAGACGAGGGCGTCGGGATGGGCGAGAGCGGCGGCCCGCGAGACGGCCACGGCGAGTGGCGGGGTGAGGGCGAGGCGGCCGCGTTCCTTGTGCGCGAGGACGAGGTCGCGCACGGGCGCGTCGTACGCCGCCACCGCCCACGTCGGCGGAAGGCCGGCCGGGCACGGCCGCGGCCAGGCGCGCACCGGCCGCGCGGCCAGCGCTGCGAGGCACGCGGGGCAGGCTGGCGCGCGGCCGTAGAGCGTGCGGCGGCAGCCCGCGCAGAGCCGCGGGAGCACGAGGTCGAGGAGCCAGGAGAGGAGCATGCGTTCCAGGCTGGTGCCGCCGGCCTGTGGACAACGGGCCGACGACCAATCTGTGGACAGCGGGAACGGCGGAACCGGAACAGCGGGCTGGAACGGCGGGCGGAAAACGGGGCGGGCGAGAGCGGCGCGGGCGCCGGGCGAGCAGCGCCGCGGCGTCAGCCGGCGTACGTGGCCGCGGTCCCCGAGCCGGCGATCGGCGCCCAGTCCGCGCCCGGCGTGCGCCGCCACATCCGCCCGCGCACGGACACGACCCGGTCCGGCGGGATCGCGGGCGACGAGGCGAGGTACTCGACGGGCGCGTTCGGCAGGCCCTGGACGCGCAACGTGCTCAGCACGACGCCGTCGACGTCGAGCCGGACGAACGTCCGCAGCCCGTCGGCGAACCCGGCGACGACGAGCTGCCCCGCCCCGTCGAACGTCACCGCCGACACCCCGGTCACGGACGGCACGAGGGCGCGCGGCTCGGCGAGCAGGGGCGCGCCGGTGCCGGTGCGTTCGACGCGCGCGACCCAGAGGCGGCCGGCGACGAGCGCGGCGACCCGCGCGCCGTCCGGCGACAGCCGCAACGCCGTCACCTCACCCGCCGGCAGCGAGGCCGCGCCGACCGCCGCGGCGGACCCGGACGCCGGCACCGCGACGACCTGCGCCACCCCGCCGGAGAAGGCCGCGGCCCACGCGGTGTCGCCCTCCCACGTCGGCTGGGTGATGCGGTCGGACACCAGCACCCGCCGGAACGGCGACGTCCCGGCGAGGTCGTAGAGCACGAGCGCGCGCCGGCTGCCGTCGCGGACGACCGCCGCGACCCACGTGCCCGCGCGGTTGACGGCGAACGACTCGACGGCGGTCAGCGGCGCGACCCGCGCGACGACGCCCGCGGAGTCCAGGCCGTACGGCGTCGCGTCGCGGACGAAGAACAGCCGGTCGTCGGCGGGCCGCGCGAGCGGGTCGTACTCCGCCCAGTCGGTGCGCCGGTGCTCGCGCAGGCCGGACCGCCCGGGCGCGGACAGCACGTCCCCCTCGACCTGGATGCGTACGGCGTCGACGGCGAGCGACGGCTCGGTCAGCGTCCACACGAGCTGCGCGATCAGCGCGCCCACCGACTCCTGCGGGGCGCGGCGGATCTCGCGCGAGAAGTTCAGCGTGACCACGCCGTCGACGACGGTGGGCCGGTCGAGCAGCTCGGTGCCCTCGGGGATCGCCGAACGCACCGACGGCGCGATCCACCCGCGCGGCCCGGCGAGCAGCGCGCGCACCGCGGCGGCGGCCGGCTGGTTGGTCTCCGGCAGGAACACCTGGTGCGGGACGAGCAGCCGCGTCCGCGCGCTCGGGTAGTACAGCGTGAGCCGCTCGTACAGCGCGGGCAGGTCCTCGCGCTTGATCATCACGCCGGGCGGCGCGCCGGTGAGCCGCCACCCGGCGCCGGCGACCCGGCGCAGCCGGAACGACACCGACCCGGTGAGCCGGGACGGCGGCTGGAACTCGCCGTCCGCGGTGATCGTGCCGACCCGGTCGAACGTCACCGCGACCGTCGCCGAGTCGCCCCGCACCGCCGCGCGGCCGATCCGCGTCGACGAGTAGACGGTGACCGGCGCGGCGGCGTTCCAGGTCGCGTCGGGCGCGAGGTACTTGCGGGCGATCGCGTAGTCGCCGTCGTTCGACGCGTGCGCGAACAGGAAGCCGCTCACGATGTCCGGGGGCGCGGCACCGGCGGGCGGGTTCGGGGGCAGCCGCCGCCGGAACGCCGGGCCCTCGTCCACCGCCTCCGGGTTCTCCGCCGGGACGCGGCGGACGACGCGCACGGGCGTGGACGACGGGACGTTGCCGCACGCGGTCAGCAGCACCGCGGCCGCGGCCAGCCCGGCGCGCCACGCGCTACGCACTGGGCACCACCGGCGACGCGGCGGGCTCCAGCGGCAACGGCGACGACCGCACGTCGCCACCGGCCTGCCGCGGCAGCGTCACGCGGAACGCCGACCCGCGGCCCGGCTCGCCCCACGCCTGCAACCAGCCGCCGTGCAGCCGGACGTCCTCCAGCGCGATCGACAGCCCCAGCCCGGTGCCGCCGGTGTGCCGCGCGCGCGACGGGTCGGCCCGCCAGAACCGCGAGAACACCCGGCTCGCCTCGCCCGGCCGCAGCCCGACGCCGCGGTCGCGCACCACGACCGCGGCGGTGTCGTCGGAGGCGCCGACGGTGAGCTCGATGGGCAGCCCCTCGCCGTGCTCGATCGCGTTCGCGAGCAGGTTGCGCAGGACGCGCTCGACCCGCCGCGGGTCCGCCTCGACCAGCACGTCGCCCTGCGGCGCGCGGACGAGCACGTCGCTCCCCCGCCGCGCGGCGAGCGCCCCGAGCCCCTGCGCGACGCGGTGCACGAGCGCGGTGAGGTCGAACACCTCGGCCTCCAGCACCGCCGCGCCGGCGTCGAAGCGCGAGATCTCCAGCAGGTCGACCAGCAACGCCTCGAAGCGGTCGAGCTCGTTCTGCAGCAGCTCGGCCGAGCGCGCGACGTCCGGCGGGTACTCCTCGCGCCGCGCGTGCAGCATGTCGGCGGCCATCCGGACCGTCGTCAACGGCGTCCGCAGCTCGTGCGACACGTCCGAGACGAACCGTTGCTGGACCCGCGACAGGCCTTCGAGCTGGTCGATCTTCTGCTGCAACGACACCGCCATGTCGTTGAACGCCTCGGCCAGCCGGGCGAGCTCGTCCTCCCCCTTGACCCCCATGCGTTCCTCGAGGCGGCCGGCCGCGAACTCGTCCGCGACGCGGGCCGCCGCGCGCACCGGCGACACGACCTGGCGGGCGACGAGGTACGTGATGCCGGCGACGAGCAGCGAGAGCGCCGCGCCGCCGCCGAGCAGCGCCGAGCGCACGGCGTTGAGCGTCGAGACCTCGAGGTCGAGCGGGAAGAAGAAGTAGAGCTCGTAACGATGGTTCGGCGCGTGCAGCGGCGACCCCACGACGAAGCCGTGCGACGTGCCGCGGCCGACGTCGAGGTCGGCGTACGCGTAAGCCAGCTCGCTGTCGGCGCGCACCGCCGCGCGCAGGTCCGCCGGGATCGCCGCGATGTCGGGCGCGCGCGGCGAGACGAGGTCGCCGAACGGTCCGCCGACCAGCGCTACGTCGTACGTCCCGGCCTGGCCGGCGCGCGCGACGAGCTGCTCGACGAGGTCGCCGAGCCGCTCGTCCACGACGTCGGGGGCGGCCGCCGGGTCGAACGCGTCGAGCGTCGCGGACGCGTACTGCAGGCTCGACTCCACCTCGGACAGCGCGCGCTGCCGCTGCGTCGTGAGCAGCCCGCGCGTGACGCGGTCGAGGATCAGGACGCCGAGCACCGCGACGACGACGGACGAGATGACGAGCGTCGACGCGACGACGCGCAGCTGCAACGACCGCCGCCACCGCCGGACGGCGCCGCGCAGCAGCCGGCGCAGCGGGTCGGTCAGGGCGGCCCTGCCTTGTAGCCGACGCCGCGCACGGTCAGCACCACCTCGGGGTGCTCCGGGTCGCGCTCGACCTTGGCGCGCAGCCGCTGCACGTGCACGTTGACCAGCCGCGTGTCGGCGGCGTGCCGGTAGCCCCAGACCTGTTCGAGCAGCACCTCGCGGGTGAAGACCTGGCGCGGCTTGCGGGCGAGCGCGACCAGCAGGTCGAACTCCAACGGCGTGAGCCCGATCTGCTTCCCGTCGCGCAGCACGCGGTGGCCGGCGACGTCGATCTCGACGTCGCCGATGTGCAGCGGCTCGGCGGGGACGTCCTCGTTGCGGCGCAGCCGGGCGCGGACGCGGGCGATGAGCTCCTTCGGCTTGAACGGCTTGACCACGTAGTCGTCGGCGCCGGACTCGAGCCCGAGCACGACGTCGATCGTGTCGCTCTTCGCGGTGAGCATCACGATCGGCACGCCCGACTCGGCGCGGATCTGCCGGCACACCTCGAGGCCGTCCTTGCCCGGCAGCATGATGTCGAGCAGCACCAGGTCCGGCTTGGTGTCGTGGAACGCGAGCAACGCCTTCTCGCCGTCGGCCACGAACGACGGCTCGAACCCCTCGCTGCGCAGCACGATCCCGAGCATCTCGGCGAGCGCCGGGTCGTCGTCGACGACGAGGACGCGGCCCTTCACCGGGTACCCGGGCGGGAGCTGGAGCGGGCGTGCGACGACACGCGGGTCATACGTCCATTGTGCCTGCCACGGGTGCGTCTGCACGGTAGTCATGCAGCGACGGTGAGCCGCGCTCGTCACGTCGCGGTCAAGGCGGCGTCACGGAGTCGCCGCGAACGAGTGACGCGACGGTCTCGGCGTCGACGGGGCGCGCGACGCCCCGCTCGGTGACGAGCGCGCTGACGAGGCGCGGAGGGGTCACGTCGAACGCCGGGTTGTACGCCTCCGCGCCGTCCGGCGCGACGCGCACGCCGGCGTACGTCGTCACCTCGGCGGCGCCGCGCTGCTCGATCTCGATGCCGTCACCGCTCGGTGTCGCGAGGTCGATCGTGGACGTCGGCGCGACCACGACGAACGGCACGCCGTGCGCGTGCGCGAGGACGGCGAGCGGGTACGTGCCGACCTTGTTCGCGACGCTGCCGTCGGCGCAGATCCGGTCGGCGCCGACGAGCACGACGTCCACCTCGCCGCGCGCGAAGAGCGAGCCGGCGGCGTTGTCCGGCAGCACGGCGTACGGCAGCCCGTCGCGCCGCGCCTCCCACGCCGTCAGGCGCGCGCCCTGGAGCAGCGGGCGCGTCTCGTCCACCCAGAGCCGGCGCAGCCGGCCGGCCTCGTGCGCGGCCCGCGCGACGGCGTACGCGGTGCCGGCGCCCGCCGACACGAGGGCGCCGGTGTTGCAGTGGGTCAGCACGCGGCCGCCCGCCGGGACGAGGTCGAGGCCGAGCCGCGCGAGCGTCGCGGAGGCGCGCGCGTCGTCCGCGGCGAACGCGTCCGCGGCCTCGACGGCGGCGGCCGCCGCGGCCGCGGGGCCGCCCGCCGCGGCGCGGGCCGCGGCGAGGGCGTGCTCGACGCCGCGCCGCAGGTTGACCGCCGTAGGGCGGGCGGCGGCGACGCGTTCGGCCTGCGCGTCGAGGTCGCCGGACGCGGCGGCGAGCGCGACGCCGTACGCGCCGGCGACCCCGAGCGCGGGGGCGCCGCGCACGACGAGCCGGCGGATCGCGTCGACCAGCGCGTCGACGGTCTCGCAGCGCACGACCGCCTCCTCACCGGGCAGCCGCGTCTGGTCGAGCAGCTCCAGCGCGCCGTCCCGCCACGCCACCGTCGCCACCATGGGCGCGAGCGTACGGAACGAGTGGCACGATGGCGCCCATGAGTGACGGGTGGACGCCGCCGGTCGATCCCGGCGACCCCGGCCCCGGCGGGCAGAGCGGCCCGGCCGGGGGGACGCCGCCGGGGTACGGCGGTGGGTACGGCGGTGGCTACGGCTCGCCGCCGGGCTGGGGCCCGCCGGGCACGCCCGGCACGGAGCCCGCGTGGGGCGCCGGGCCGGGCCAGCAGCCCGGCTGGGGCGCACCTCCCGGCGGACCAGGCGGACCGCCGGGCGGGCAGCCCGGCTGGGGCGCACCTCCCGGCGCGCCGCCCGGCCAGCCCGGCTGGGGCGGGCCGCCCGCACAGCCCGGGTGGGGCGGGCCGCCCGGCGGCCAGCCCGGGTGGGGCCAGCAGAACGCCCCGTGGGGCGCGCCGCCGGCGTCGAAGCCCGGCGTCATCCCGCTGCGGCCGCTGACCCTCGGCGAGATCCTGGACGGCTCGTTCACCGTCATCCGGCACTACCCCAAGGTGACGCTCGGTCTGTCGGCCATCGTCATCGCGATCGTCAACCTGGTGCAGGTCGGGTGGATGGCGACGTTCGCGTTCAACGACACCGTCGACTTCGACATCGCGTCGTTCGCGGCCGGCGGGATCGTCGCGGTGCTCGTCGCCGCGGTCGCGAACACCGTGCTCGCCGGCATGCTCACGTCGGTCATGGGCGAGGCGGTGCTCGGGCGGCAGACGACGATCGGCGAGACGTGGGCGCGGGTGCGGCCGCGGTTCTGGGCGCTGCTCGGCGCCGCCTTCATCGGCGGCCTGGTGCCGTTCCTCGGCCTCTTCGCCTGCATCGTCCCCGGCATCTTCCTGTGGGGCGCGTGGTCGCTCGTCACGCCCGCCCTCGTCCTCGAACGCGCCGGCGTCCGCCAGGCGCTGCGGCGTTCGTGGCGGCTCGCGGTCCCCGACTGGTGGCGGGTGTGGGGTACGCGCGCGATCGCCGCGCTCATCTCCGGCGTCCTCGCGGGGATCATCCAGTACCCGGGGCAGATGCTCGCGGAGTTCGTCTCGGCCGACGAGACCACGGTGCGGATCGCGTTGAGCCTCGTCGTCATCTTCGTCTCGCAGACGATCGCGCAGACGATCACGGCGCCGTTCGACGCCGGTGTCCTGTCGCTGCTCTACATCGACCGCCGCATGCGCGCCGAGGGTCTGGACGTGACGCTGGCGCAGGCGGCCGCCGCCGAGGCGGGACGCTTCTGAACCCGCGCCTGTTCGTCCTGCTGGCCCAGGCGGGGGACATCACGCGCGACGGCGCGCACGACGAGGCGCGCCGCGAGCTGACGGACGCGCGGTACCACACGAACGACCCCTCGCTCGTCCAGCGCGTGATGGCGTGGCTGTTCGAGAAGCTGGACGAGCTGCTCTCCAAGGTCACCGACGTCACCCCCGGCGGGCTGCCGTCGCTGGTGATCGTGCTCGCGGTCATCGTGCTGCTCGTCGTCGCGATGCGCCTCGGGCTGGGCCCGGTCGGGCTGCGCGTCGCGCTGACCGACCGGCGCGGCGGCGCGAGGTCGACGACGGCCGCGCAGTACCGCGCGGAGGCGGAGGCGCTCGCCGCGAAGGGCGACTACAAGGAGGCGGTGCGCGCGCGGTTCCGCGCGATCATCCGCGAGCTGGAGCAACGCGCGGTGCTCGACCCGCGGCCGGGACGTACGGCCGGGGAGATCGCCCGCGAGGGCGCGGGCGCGGTGCCCGCCATCGGCGACGACCTGCGGCGGGTGGCGGGGACGTTCGACCGGGTCTGGTACGCCCGCCACACCGCGACGCGCGCCGACTACGACGTCGTGCGCGACGCCGACGAACGCATCCGCGATGCCCGGCTCGTGACGGCGGCGCCGTGACCGACCTGCTCGACACCGGCCCGCTCGACCCGCCGCCCGCCGCGGCGGGCACCGCGACGCGCGCGCCGGCAGCCGAGTCGTCCCGGGCGGCGATCACGCCGCGCGACGCGTGGCGCAAGGCGCGGCTGCCGGTGTTCCTCGGCCTCGTCGTCGTGCTCGTCGCGGTGCTGCGCACGCTGACGTACGGCCGCGTCGACGACAGCTACCTCGACCCGCGGTCGTTCGGCGGGTCGGGTTCGCACGCGCTCGCCGAGCTGCTGCGCGACCACGGCGTCGACGTCCGCGAGGTCGACCGCCCGAGCGGCGGCGCGGACACGACGGTGTTCCTCCCGGTGCCGGAGCTGGTCGAGCCAGACGTCGTCGCGAGCGCGGCCTCGGCGGGCGACCTGGTGCTCGTCGCCCCGCCGCCGGACTGGTCGGCGGCCACCGGCACGGGCGTGCGGTCGTTGCGGTCCGGCATCGACGACGTCGCCGCCCCGGGGTGCGCGCAGCCGGACGCCGTCGCCGCCGGCGAGGCACGGGTGCGAGGCGTCGTCTTCGCCGCGCCCGAGGGCGCGGTGGTCTGCTACCGCAGGTCGTTCGTGGAGGTACGCAGCGGCACCCAGCGCGTGACGTTCCTCGGCACCGGCGAGCTGATGACGAACGACCGCCTGGACGAGGACGGCAACGCCGCGCTCGCGCTGCGCCTCCTGACGCGGCACCCGACGGTCGAGTGGGTGTACCCGCGGACGTTCGCGACGCCGGAGGAGCCGGAGTCGCTCACCGACCTGCTGCCCGGCTGGGTGTGGGTGCTCGTCGCGCAGCTCGTCGTCGTGGCGTTGCTGCTCGCGTTCTGGCGCGGGCGGCGGCTCGGCCCGGTCGTCGTGGAGCCGTTGCCGGTGGTCGTCCGCGCCGCCGAGACCGTCGAGGGCCGCGCCCGCCTCTATCTCGCCGCGCGGGCCCGCGGGCGCGCCGCGGAGGCGTTGCGCGCCGGCACCCGCGACCGCCTCGTCCGCGCGCTCGGCCTCGCGCCCGACGCGTCGCGCGAGACGCTGGTCGCCGCCGTCGCGCCGCGCACCCGCGGCCGTGACGGCGCGTCCCTCGACGCCCTGCTGTACGGTCCCCCACCGCCCGACGACGCCACGCTCGTACGACTCGCCGACGACCTGGACTCCCTCTACTCCGAGGTGCGTGACCTGTGACCGAGAGCCCGACCAGCCCCCGCCGCCGCCCGGCCGCGCGGCGTTCCTCCTCCGACCCGCTCCAGGCGCTGCTCGCGCTGCGCGCCGAGGTCGGGAAGGCCGTCGTCGGTCAGGACGCCGCCGTCACCAGCCTCGTCATCGCGCTGCTCTGCCGCGGGCACGTGCTGCTCGAAGGCGTGCCGGGCGTCGCGAAGACGCTGCTCGTCCGGGCGCTCGCGACGGCGCTCGACGTGGACACGAAGCGGGTGCAGTTCACGCCCGACCTGATGCCCGGCGACGTCACGGGCTCGCTCGTGTACGACGCGCGGACCGCGCAGTTCTCGTTCCGCCCGGGCCCGGTCTTCACGAACCTGCTGCTCGCCGACGAGATCAACCGCACGCCGCCCAAGACGCAGGCGTCGCTGCTGGAGGCGATGGAGGAGCGGCAGGTCACCGTGGACGGCGTGCCGCGGCCGCTGCCCGAGCCGTTCGTCGTCGCGGCGACGCAGAACCCGGTGGAGTACGAGGGCACGTACCCGCTGCCGGAGGCGCAGCTCGACCGGTTCCTGCTCAAGGTGACGATGCCGCTGCCCGGCCGCGACGACGAGGTCGAGGTGCTGCAGCGCCACGACGCCGGGTTCAACCCGCGCGACCTCGCCGCCGCCGGCGTCACGCCGGTCGCGTCGGCGGCCGACCTCGACGCCGGTCGCGCGCTCGTCGCGAAGGTGCTCGTCAAGCCCGAGGTGATCGGCTACATCGTCGACATCGCGCGGGCCACGCGGCAGTCGCCCTCGCTGTCGCTGGGCGTGTCGCCGCGCGGCGCGACGGCGTTGCTCAACGCCGCCAAGGCATGGGCCTGGCTGCAGGACCGCGAGTACGTCACGCCCGACGACGTGAAGTCGCTCGCCCGCCCGGCGTTGCGGCACCGGATCTCGGTGCGGCCCGAGGCGGAGCTCGAGGGCGTCACCGCCGACGGCGTGCTGGACACGATCCTCGGCGCGGTCCCGGTGCCGCGGTAACCGATGGCGGTCACCGGGCGCCTCGCGCTGCTCGCCGCGGTCGCGGCGGTGCTGCTCGCCGTCGGCGACGCGTCGTGGGGGGCGTTCTGGCTCACGAACGCGGCGCTCGTCGTGCTGGTGGTGCTCGACGTCACGCTCGCCGCGCCGGTGCGCGGGCTCGCGGTGTCGCGCGGCGGCGGGTCGTCGGTGCGCCTCGGCGAGGGCACGTCGGTGACGTTGACCGTCGCGAACCGGTCGCGACGCCGCGCGCGGCTGCGGGTGCGCGACGCGTGGCCGCCGTCGGCCGGCGCGTCGCCGCGGGTGCACCGGGTCGCCGTCCCCGGTGGCGAGCGCCGGCGGCTCGTGACGGCGTTGCTCCCGACGCGGCGCGGCGACCGGCGGCCCTCGCGGGTCACCGTCCGCTCCATCGGGCCGCTCGGCCTCGCCACCCGGCAGGGCCGGCACGAGGCGCCGTGGAACGTGCGCGTGCTGCCGCCGTTCGCGTCCCGGAAGTTCCTGCCCGAACGGCTGAACCGGCTGCGCCAGCTCGACGGCGCCGTGCTGATCCGCGGGCGCGGGCAGGGCACCGAGTTCGACTCGCTGCGCGACTACGTCGACGGCGACGACGTGCGCTCGATCGACTGGCGGGCGACGGCGCGGCGGGAGACCGTCGTGGTGCGGACCTGGCGGCCGGAGCGCGACCGGCGCGTCGTGCTCGTGCTGGACACCGGGCGTACGTCGGCCGGCCGGGTCGGCGACACGCCGCGGCTCGACCACGCGATGGACGCGGCGCTGCTGCTCGGCGCCCTGGCGTCGCGGGCTGGTGACCAGGTCGAGCTGCTGGCGTTCGACCGCGTGCAGCGCGCGCGGGTGCCGGGCGGCGCGCGGGCCGAGGTGCTGCCGCGGCTGGTCAACGCGATGGCGCCGCTGGAGCCGGTCCTGCTCGAAGCCGACCACCGCGGCATCGTCGCGACGATCCTCGGCCGCTACCGGCAGCGCGCGCTGGTCGTGCTGTTCACCGACCTGAACAGCGCCGTCGTAGAGGAGGGGCTGCTGCCCGCGCTGGGGCCGTTGACCGCGCGGCACACCGTGATCGTGGCGTCGGTGTCGGACCCCCGCGTCGCGGCGCTGCTCGGGGGACGCGGGACGGCGGAGGCGGTCTACGGCGCCGCGGCCGCCGAGCGCGCCACCGCGGAACGCCGCCGGCTGGTGGCGCTGCTCAAGCGGCTCGGCGTGGAGGTGGTCGACGCGCCGCCGGAGACGTTCGCGCCAGCCGTGTCGGACCACTACCTCGCGTTGAAGGCGGCCGGCCGGCTGTAGCCGTGTCGACGACAACGTCGTCCTCCGGGAGCGCCGCGAGCTCGATGCGGCCGCCGTTCGTCGTTGTCAGCTCGTAGACCACGCACGCGGGACTGACGTAGTCGAACACGGCGCAGTCATTTGGCCTAGCTCCGGCGAAGGCAGGTACAAGATGCCGGTACGGCCGACACACACCACACGCAATACTTACAGCGGACCTCATTCTAACGCCGCGCTACCATCCTTATGGTTGTCGAAGATCCTCATGTGAGGTTGAGGATTCGCCCCCGGACTCACTTCTTGACCGGATTCGCTGACCGATCCGCCAATACAGTGCTGCCCCCCCGATTGGGGCGCCGAGTACCAGCACCACTGAAGCAATGGCCAGACCGAAAGCCGCGTAGACCAGCATCACGAGGGCGCTCATCACCATGACGCCTCCACGGAGCTCCACATCGTCACGGTCCGAGCCGAGCAACAGCACGCCAAACCTGGAAGCAAACGGCTTCTTCGACTTTCCCAACATGTCGGCTCCGGACGGCGCGGGTGGTGTGAGCAATCTAGAACTTGAGTCGGTCTAACGGTGGGCGCCGGAGCCACCGTGCCCAGCGTCCGGCGGCCGCGAACAGTCCAAACGTCAGCGCGCCGAACCCAGCAGCCTTGCCGTAGCCCTTGAGACTCTTGTCGGACTTTGAGCCGAGGGCGTGCACTGCACCGGCAGTGCCGGCGCCGGCCCCCGCCGCGCATGCCACGGCACCCAAACCGAGTGTGATGCCCGTGCAGGCACCAGCAACCCCAGTGCCCGCGATCGTGACGGCGACCTGTGCCGGACCACGCCAGTGGTTGCTGATAGAGCATGCCCGCTTAGACCACCAACTCTTGTTCCGCCTCGTCGACGAGCAACGGCGCCCGTCGAGGTCGAACGCGTTGGTGGGGTCGTGGCCGGCGTAGTCGTACCGGTTGTCACTGCCGCCCGGCACGGGGTCGACGGACAGGAAGCGGCCGGTCACCGGGTTGTACAGGCGGACGCCCATCAGGACGATGCCGCCGGGGTTGTCGGCGGCGCGGGTCTTGGCGCCGAGCCATTCGTAACGCCGGGTGGACGACAAGCGGCGATTGCCGAACTCGTCCGAGTCGAAGGTCGCCCCCAACGTCGTCCCCGACGCCGGCGCCTCGCCGATCAGGTCACCGTGCAGGCTGACGAGCTGCAACGTCACCACGCTGGACGTGCCGTCGTACGCCTCGACCGCGGCCAAGTCGCCGCCGATGCCGGCGACGTTGCGGGTCCAGGTCACCGGGCTGCCTGACTTCTCCGTCCACGCCGCGCTGTCGGCATCGCCCGCGTAGTGGTTCGTCCACGTCGACGTCCCGTCGGTCCACGACGCGAAGCGGTCCTGCACGACGTCGAGCGTGTACGTCGTCGTGGCCCCGTTCTGCGTCAGCGTCGAGACGAGGTCGTTGACGTGGTACGACGCCGTCACCGCGCTGCCGCCACGCGCGGCCGCCGCGGGGACCGTCGTGGTCCGGCCGAGCGCGTCGTACACGTAGCCGGTCGCCGTGGCGCGGGCCGCCTCGTCGTGGGAGTACGACACCGACGACGAGGTCGCCGTCTGGCACGCCCCGTCGTCGGTGGGCAGCCACGTGGTCGTCTGGGTCCGGTTGCTGTCGGCGTCGACGGCGTACGCGCGCTTGGTGCACGCGCCGTTCGCCCGGTCGACGACCGACGTGAGACGGCCGGCCGCGTCGTAGCCGAAGTCCTGCTCGGAGACGCCGGCGTGCGTCAGCCACTGCCCGTGCACGATCTCGATCACGCTGTCCGACAGCCACGACGTGCCGTTCCGCGCGTACTCGACGGCCACGGCGCTGCCGGTCTCGTCGTACGTCCACGTCGCGGTCATGCCGTTCGGGTACGTCACGGTCGCGACGTTGCCGTCCGCGTCGTACGTCGCGGAGAACGTCCCAGCCACCGGGTCGACGAGCTCGGTGAGGAGCCCGCGCGGGTCGACCGACTCCTGGTACGAGCGCGTGGTCGTCCGCTTCCCGTCGTACGTGCTCGTCGGCCGCCCGAGGTCGTCGTACGACGTCGTGGCCGCCGGCGCCGACGTCGCGTCGTCGTACGACGTGAGCCGCCCGAGCGTGTCGTACCCGCGTACGACCTCGGCCGTGACGGTGCCGCCCGACCCAAGCGTCTGGGTGCGTACGGCACGGCCCGTGGAGGAGTCGTACAAGGTCTTCACCGTCGGCACCGACGCGCCGGTGGACGCGGTCACCGAGACGGTGTCCGTACGTCCCGCGGCGTCGTACGTCGTCGTGGTCGTCCGGTGCACCGTGCTGCCGGCCACCTCCTCGACGACAAGCGGCCGGTTGAACGCGTCGTACGACCGCGTGTACGTCGTCGGGACCTCGGGCAGCCCCGACGTCGGCTGCGCGACGGGACCCGTGGCGCAGACGAGGTTCACCCACTCCGGCCGGTTGCCGCACGCGGAGTCGTCGCTGTTCGACCCGGCCGTCCAGTACACAGTCCTCGTCGTGTGGGCCGTGGTCTGCGCACCGAGGCCGCCCGGCAGCGTCGTCTTGGTGACGAGACCGGCGCTGTTGTACGTCGTGAGCGAGCGCAGGTTGAGGCCGGTCGGGTCGACGATCGTCTTGGTGGCGAGTCGCTTGGCGAAGTCGTACTCCGTCTTCGACGTCCGCGTGTCGCGGTCGACGGTGTCGCCCGTGACGCGCGCGCCGGTGACCGACGTCGTCACCAGGTGGTACGGCCCGCCGGTCGCGCCCTCGTCGTAGGTGTTGACGGTGTGCGCGCGGGCGCGGGCAATCGTCCCGTCGGAGAGCTGGACGTCGTGCTCGGGACCGAACGTCTCGCGGAGCTCCAGCCCGTCGGCGCTGTAAACGTTCAGCGACGACAGCAGGTTCGCGATCGCCGCCTCCTCGTCGGTGGTCGCACCGCGGTCGAGCGCGCGGGCGCGGTTGGCCGCCGAGAGCGTTCGCACGACGTTGCCGAACGAGTCGTACTCCGTGGTCGTGAGGTGCCCGCCGGGCAGGCGCGTGTTGACCTCGCGGCCGTCGATGTCCAGGTAGTGGACGGTCGCGTAGGTGTAGTCGACGGGGCTGCCCGGCTGGTGGTTCGGCGGGAACACCGCCGTGGCCGTCACCGGCCGATCCGCCTGCGCGATGCGGTCGAGCTCGGCGGGCGAGAGATCCGCGGGGGCGCCGGTGCCGGAGACGGCGACGCCGTAGCGCACGGTCGTCACCGCCGTGCCGGACGGCAGCGACGGGCGGGAGACCGTGAGCAGGCGCCCGGGGTCGCTGCCGTCGTAGCCGAGCGTCCACGCGAGCTCGCCCGGCGGCGTGACGCTCGTGACTCGCCCCCCGGAGTCGTAGCCGTACACGGTCTTCAACGGCGACGACAGGCGCGGGTCCCACGACGCATGCAGCCGGCCCGCCGAGTCGTAGTCGTACGCCGCGATGTCCACGGTCGTCATCGCGGACGTGGTGGGGTCCCACATCGTCGCGCTGACCTTGCGCAGGCGGTTGGGGTAGTCGCCGAACGTGCCGCTCGACGGCGGGGTCACGTTGTTGGCCGCGTACGTGAACGCGACGCTCCGGCAGCCACGCGACGAGTAGCTCGCGCAGCTCACGCCCGCCGGCTGCGGCGTGACCATCCGCGTCACGCGAGTGACGTTGCGCGTGACGTTCGGGTCCGGGTCCGCGTCGACCGTCTCGTGCGTGTACGTCGTGGCCGCGGTGTCGGCGGGTTGCTTGACGGTCGAAGGGCGGAAGTCGGTCGACCCCGAAGGCTGCGTGAACGTCGTCTGCATACCGTCCACGTCGGTCAGCGTCCACGTCGCCGGCGGCCCCGCCGCGTACGTGAGCGACGTCCCTTCCGCGCCGTTCTCCGGCACCCACGTCGAGCCGCTCTTGGTGAACGTCAACGTGTCGCTGTCGGCGAGCGTCACCGTCACGAGGTTCGTCGCCGCGGTCAGCGAGACGTAGTCCGTCCCGGCGCTCGACACCAGCGCGGCGGCGGTCCACTCCGGGCCGAACGGACCATCGGTCCCGCCCGCCTGCGGCGCGCGGCTGTTGTGCGTGCGCGACACGGACAGGTCCGAGCCGAACGCGTCGAGCGTCGCGTCGGTCGCGCCGAGCTGCGCGTTGCCGGTGATCAGGTTGACCGAGGCCGGGCCGATCGGCTGCGTCGCGGTGACCGAGCCGAAGTCGGCGCGGTCGAGCGTGACGCGCCGCGGCTGCGTCGTCTGCTGGACGACGTTGTTGGCGTCCAGCACGTCGATCGCCACCTCGAACGGCCCGTCGGCACCGACGGCCGCGGCGGCAACCGCCCACTTCACGGTCGGCAGCGCGCCGGAGGTGATCGTCAACGGCTGCGACACGACGTTGTTCGACAGGTCGGTCAGCCCGGTGACGGGCGTCCACGAGTCGTTCGCGCTTCGGCGCCACTTCCACTGCGCCTTCGGGTAGGTCGTCCGCGCGATGCCGGACAGCGTGAGCCCAGCCTCGGTGCGGGCCCCGACCGCCGGCGAGGTGACGGCGGCGTGCCCGACGTCGAACGCGTACGAACGCAGCGGCGACCTGTTGCCGGCGCCGTCCACCGACTGCACGTAGAGGGTGTGGGCGCCCTCGGCGACATCGGTGACGCTCAGCGTGGTCGCGGTCTGGTACTCGGTGGGCGGGTTCTCGTCCAGTCCCCAGTAGTAGCCGTCGACGTCGCCGCTGCCGTTGGTGCCGAACGTGAACGACCCGTCGAGCGTGCCGGTCGCGGCGTCGTTCGCGTTGGACCAGGCGTTCTGCGCGAACGCCGTGGACGACGAGGTGGGCGTGTTCGGCGCGGTCGTGTCCACGGTGAAGTCCACGAGGCTCGAGTACGACTTCGAGTACAGCGACCCGTCGTAGCCGCGCGCGCGCCACCTGTACGGCGTGCCGTTCGTCAGGTATCCGGAGGGCACGGTCCACGACGTGTTGCGGTTGCTCGACACCCACGGCGACCAGCCGGAGACGACCACCGAGGTGCCCGCGGAGTTCAGCACCTCGAAGTGGATCCGCACCTGCGAGCCGTCCGCGTCCGACGAGGCGCCGCGCAGCGTCGGCGTCGTGGTGTGACCTCGACGGGTGAGCCACACGTGAAACACGGCTCCGTTGCCCGACCGGCGACGACGCTCGGGTACGAGTCGTACGTCACCGTGAGGACCGGCGTGTTGCTCGTCGCCTCGCCGGAGTTGAGCCTGCGGTAGCCGAGCGTGGTGCCGGTCGACTCGCCCGAGTGGAGCCGGAGGCCGTAGCTGCCGGCGGTCTGGTCGGCCCAGTCCTGCACCGTGGTGACGAGGCCGCTGCCGGAGAACGTCAGCCAGTTCGCCGGGCAACCCGTCGCGCCGTAGATCTGCGACGACGACGAGACCGACGTGGTGTCCACGCCTGGCTGGGTGTTCCACGTGACGGTCGAGGGCGACCACCCGCCGCTCACCCGGTTCACGAACGCGCTGACGCCGACGCAGCCGTTCGGCGAGGAGTAGTTCCAGAGCTTCAGCTCGGCGTCGACGATCTTCTTGCCGGCGAGCGAGCTCGTCGGGAACGTCAGGAACGCGCGCTGCGTGAGGATGCCCGACGCGGTGTTGCGCAGGCCGATCCGCAGCTCCGTGGACGAGTTGAAGTTGGTCGTCGCCGACCCGCCGGACTCGACGAACGTGTCCGACGCGCGGCCGAGCACCGCCGACGGGTCCAGCACGACCGGGTAGCGCACCGTGGGGTCGGACAGGAACGCCGGGTCCGGCGTGATCACCAGCCGCCCGCCCTGGAGCCGGACGCCCAGGGGCACGGGGCGCGCAGGCGCCCCGGCGTCGTCCCGCGTCGCGTCGTACATCACCGGCGCGGACCCCGACACCACGACCTGCCCCGACGCGTCCGTCGCGCGGATCGCGCCTCGCCCGTCCAGCGACACCGTCAGCCCCGGCGACGCGGTGACCGGCAGAGAGAACACCGGAGCGACGGCCGGCCGCGTCGCGAGCACCAGCGACTGCTCGAACCCGTGCCGCGTGACGTCGAGGACGAGGTCCGCGCCGGATGCCGCGCCGGTGTACACGGCACGCGTTCCCGACACGACCGGCACGGGCAGCGGGCCGGGCCAGCCGAGCGCCAGCCATCGCCCGTCACGGCCGACCCGGGCCAGCTCGCCGGCGCCGCCGGGCGAGAAGCGGACGTCGACGGGCAGCACGGCCGGCCGTACACCGTCGGGCCGCAGGGAGAGCGTCGCGTCGACGTCGCGCCACTCGCCGTCGTTGTCGCGGACCCGGACCTCCGAGGTCGCCACCGCGGACGTGAGGGTGCCGTCGGGGTTCGCCCAGACCGTCGTGGTCTCGGACCGTTCGCCGAGGATCTCGACGCGACGACCGGTCAGCCGCGCCGCGAGCTGCGCGGACAGCCGATCGGGCCGTGCGTCCTCCGCGGACGTCGCGGGCGCGGCGGCGCTGTCCACGGGCGCGGGGAGCGGCACCGAGTCGGCCGCGGACGCGGAGGGTGCCCCCGGGATGATCAACGAGACGGACGTGACGACCCCGAGAACCCGCGCCAGCGCGCGCACGAATACCCCCGAAGAAGCTTGATCGGCTACCGAAACGCGCGCCGCGGGCAGCGCGCGGAGCGGCACGGTACGTCAGCGCCCGTGACCCGTCAATCACTCTTCGGGGTCATCTCGACACACTCTGCGAGAGCGCCCGAACGCCTGTCGGAGATACCGGCCCCACATGCGGAGGCCGTACTCGCCGAAACCGATGTCGGGGCGCCGACGGAGGAAGTCGACCACCGCCGCCACCTCGAGCAGCCACAACGCGACGAACAGCGGGACGAGCACCACCAGGGCGGCCAGGTGCACCGTGTCGAGGGCGTCCGGGTGCCACACGGCCGCCACGGCGAGGGCGACGCCGGCGAGGAGGGCGAGGCGGAGCATCCACGCCGCGAGCCGGACCCGGACGCGGTAGGCGAACACGTCCTCGATCGCGACGCCACTCGGCACGCCGCCATCATCCGCCGCGTGTCACTCGACCCGGAGCACGCCGGGCGGCGCGCACCGGTACAGCAGGCGGCGGAACGCCGGCGGCCACCACGGTCCGACCCAGATCTCCTCCCCGCCCTCGATCCGGAACAGGAACTCAGGCACCGGTACGAACAGCGTGCCGCGCATCACGTCGATCGACGCCACGGCATCCCACGGGTAACGCCGCTCGCCGCGCAACGGCGTGACGAAGCGCACGCCCTCCTCGCTCAGCTCGACCAGCGACCACGGCCACAGCCGGAGGTAACGCCAGGAGCTCACGTTGGCGCGCGCGGAGCACCGCCGCCGAGCCCGCCGCCGGAACCGCACGGCGGCTCAGCGCTTGCAGCGCTTGCGGCACTCGCGGCCGCCGTCGCCCTCCGGCGCCTTGTCGCCCGGGGGCAACGGCGTCCGGACGACCGGCGCGACGGGGGCGACCGGCCGCGACACCATCTCCGGCAGCGGGAAGTCGCGCACCGGCAGGCCCTCGTGGGCGGCGGTCATGATGAGCCGCCAGATCGTCGCGGGGAAGCCGCCGCCGTAGACGATGCGCGCGCCGTGCACGTTGCGCAGCGGGTGCTTCGCGGGGTTGGTCGGGTAGCCGACCCACACGACGCCGGCCAGGTCGGGTGTGTACCCGTCGAACCACGCGGCGGTGGGGCCGTTGGTGGTGCCGGTCTTGCCCGCCGCCGGCCGGCCGATCTGCGCGCCCCGGCCGGTGCCGTGCGTCAGCACGCCGCGGAGCACGGACGTGATCGTGTCCGCGGTCGACTCCGCCATCACCCGCGAGCATGACGGCTCGACGGTGCCGAGCACCTCGCCGGTCGCGGAGACGACGGACGTGATGGCGATCGGCTTGCAGTACAGGCCGCGCGCGGCGAGCGTGGCGTAGACGGCGGCCATGTCGAGCGGCGCGACCTCGTTGGCGCCGAGCACGAACGACGGCACCTCGCGCAGCGGGAACCGCGTCACGCCCATCGCCCGCGCCAGCCGCGCCGGGTGCGCGATCCCGGTCTTCTCCTGGATCTGGATGTACGCCGTGTTGACCGACTCCCACGTCGCCGACGGGATGTCGAAGCGCCCCGCCTCGGAGTCGCCCGCGTTGCGGACGGTGTACGGCACGACGCGGTCGTCCACGACGTTCGAGTACGTCTTCGAGGTGTACGACTGCGGCGCGTTGATCACGGTCGACAGCGGGATGCCCTGCTCGATCGCGGCGGCCAGCACGAACACCTTGAACGTCGAGCCGGCCTGGAAGCCGTACGGGCCGCCCAGCGGCAGGTTGACCTTGCGCGAGCCGCGCTCGTGGTTGAGGCCCGCCATGACCTTGATGCGCCCGGTGCCCGGCTCCACGACGACCGCGGCCGAGGCGGGGTCGTCGGCGTCGCCGAGCGTCGACCGCATCGCCTCCAGCGCCACCCGCTGCAGCCGCGCGTCGAGCGTCGTGCGGATCGTGAGCCCGCCCTGGAACAGCTTCTGCGCGCGCTGTTGCGGGGTGTCGCCGAAGATCGGCGTCATCGTCCCGTCGGCGTCGTCCAGCACGGCCGAGCGGACGTAGTCGAGGTAGTACGGCGCGAGCGGGTTGTCCTCCAGCTCCGGCGGCTTCGTGACCTTGAGCCGGACCGGCGTGCGCACCGCCGCGGCGACCGCCGACGCGGCCGCCCAGCCGAGGTCGCGCATCCGGCCGAGCACCACGTCGCGGCGCACCTTGGCGGCCTTCGGCGCGGCGACCGGGTCGTAGGCGCGCGGGTTCTTCACGAGCCCGGCGAGCAGCGCGGCCTGCGGGAGCGTCAGCCGCTCGACCGGCACGCCGAAGTAGTGGCGCGCGGCGGTGCCGACGCCGTACACGCCGTTCCCGAAGTACGCGATGTTGAGGTACTTCTCGAGGATCTGGTCCTTCGTGTAGCGGCGTTCGAGCTCCAGCGCGTAGCGCGCCTCGCGCAGCTTGCGCGCCGCGGTGCGCTCGGCCACCGCCTGCTTCGCGCCACCCTGCGAGACCGTCTGGATCAGCACGTTCTTGACGTACTGCTGGGTGATCGTGGACGCGCCCTGCTGGACCTCGCCGGCCTGGCTGTTGCGGATCGCCGCGCGCAGCATGCCCTTCAGGTCGACGCCGCCGTGCTGGTAGAAGCGGTCGTCCTCGATCGCGAGGATGGCGTCGCGCATCACCTTCGGCACCTTGGACAACGGCACCACGACGCGGTTCTCGTTGAAGTACGCCACCGCCAGCGTGGAGCCGTCGGCGGCGAGGATGCGCGACGACTGCGGCAGCGGCGGCTCGATCAGCTCGGCCGGCAGCGCCTCGAACGACTCCGCGCCCGCCCGCGCGATCAGCCCGACGCCCGCGACGACCGGGAACGCCACGCCCGCGACCAGCACGCCGCAGACGGCGCACAGGGCGAGCAGCACGACACCGCGACGGGCGGTCAGCCCGTCGTCACGGCGGAGGGCACGGCGGGCGGCACGCTTGGGTCGGACCCGTTCCGGGACGAGCAGCACGTACGCAACGTGCCCATCCGGCGACTCCGCGAACCGTCCGCCGGTGTCACCTCCGGGTGCGTTCGGCCTGCTCCAGGAACGCCCGGTACACCGCGACGATCGCCGGGTCGAGCCGCAGGTCGTTGTGGTACGTCAGCGGGAACTGCCGGTTGTCCGCTCCCCGCAGCGCCGGCGACTGCGCGTACGCCGGCCCGGTGTAGCCGGGGTCGCCGGCGCCGGTGCCGTCGTAGACGGTGAGCCAGCGCGCCGGGCCGTACGTCTCGTCGGCGCCGCCCGGGCCGTTCAGCGCGGCGAGCCAGGGCGTCCCGGCCGCGATCTCGTCGCACGACGCGAGCTGCCCCTGCGACCCCTCCGGGCAGAACGTCGTGCCGTGGTTGGCGCCCGCGATCCCGACGAACGCCACCAGGTCGCGACGCAGCTCGGGGTGCTGCTTCAGCGTCTGCCGGGCGAGCGTGACGCCGAGGGAGTGGCCGACGATCGAGAAGCGCGACGAGCCGGTGTACGCCCGCACCGCGCGGACGAACGCGTAGAGGTCCGGGACGTTCACGTCGTTGGACGTCACGCGCGTGGTGCCGTCCCAGCCCATCTCGCGGTGCTCCGCGTCGCGCTCGGGGTTGGCGGTGTGCAGCGCGGTGCCGTTGTTGCCGCCGAGGCCGTTGTACGACAGCGCCCACAGCTCCTGGTCGGACCAGCCGGCCTTCCGGAACGCGTCGCGGACCGGGTACCAGTCGGCTGCGTCGACGTTGTTGCCGTGCACGAAGATCACCGGCACGTGCCGCCGCGCCGCGCGCGGCCGTACGCCGCCGAACCCGCCGAGCTGGAAGCCCCACTCGCTGTCCTTCAGCACCGGGAACCCGCGGCCGAACCGCACCTTCGCCGGCCCCTGCGGCTGCCCGCGCACCGGCTCCCCGCGTGCCGGCGCCGCCACCAGTGCGAGCGCGGCGACCGCGGCGAGCAGGCGGCGCGTCACGGCAGCAGCTTGCGGACCGCGTCGGCGATGACCGCCGCGCCGGCCGGCCCGAAGTTGACGGAGTAGTGGTTCGTGCCGGGCACCGTCTCGACGGTGAGCCGCGGCAGCGCCTCGCGGAACTCCTCGACCTCGGCCTCGCTGATGATGGGCGTCATCGTGTCGGGCGAGATCGCGAAGCCCTGCTCGCTGCGGACGAGGTGCACGGGGCAGCGGATCAGCGCGAGGTCGGCGTGCACGTAGTGCGGGTCCCCGGCGTAATAGCTCCTCGCGTCGGCCTCGGCGGCCGTGTCGAGGCAGCGCGAGCGCACGCCGCCCTCGACCTCGACGAGCCCGGCGTCGAGCAGCGCCTCGACGTCGTCGTTCCACCAGTCCGCGAACGCCGGCAGCGACCGGAACGCCCCCAGCACGACCTCGCGGGACGGGTAGACCGCGCGCAGCCGGTCGAGCCAGTCCGGGCCCATGATCGCCTGCTGTCGGCCGGTGGCGTCCTCGCCGGGACGCAGCGCGCGGAAGTAGCCGCCGTCGCCGAGGACGAGCCCGCGCACCAGGTCGGGGTGGTGCGCGGCGAGCTGCAACGCGGCCCACGCGCCGTTCGACTGGCCGACGGCCACCGCGTCGGTGGCGCCGAGGTGGCGGAGCACGGCGGCGGCGTCGTCGCCGTTGCGCCGCGAGCCGTAGGAGGCGGCGTCGGTGGGCTTGTCGGACAGGCCACGGCCGCGCACGTCGTACGCGACGAACGTCGCGTCGGGGTGCAGCGCCCGGGCGACCGGCAGCATCCCGATGCGCGTCGCGGTCAGGCCGTGGATGCCGAGCACCACCGGCGCGCCGGGCGCGCCCGCCCAGCGAATGCAGTGCAGCCGTACGCCGTCGTCGGCGGTGACGTCGAACTCTTCGGGGGTCATGGCAGCTCTCGATTCGCGAGCGACGCCCGGATCGCCTTCTTGTCGAACTTCCCGACGCTCGTCTTCGGGATCTCGTCCACGACCACGACGTCGTCCGGCAGCCACCACTTCGCGACCCGGCCGGCCAGGTGCGCGTGCAGGTCGGCGAGCGTCGGCGCCACGCCGTCGGCGGGCGCGACGACGGCGACCGGCCGCTCGTCCCACTTCACCGACCGCACCCCGACGACCGCGCACTCGCGGACGAGCGGGTGGGACATGATCGCGGCCTCCAGGTCGAGCGAGGAGATCCACTCGCCGCCGGACTTCACCAGGTCCTTGGACCGGTCGACGATCTTGAAGTAGCCGTCCGGCTCCATGTACGCCATGTCGCCGGTCCGCAGCCACCCGTCGTGGAACCGGTCGCCGAGCCCCGGGTCGTCGTAGTAGCCGGTCGCGACCCACGGGCCGCGGCACTCCAG
Source organism: Mycobacteriales bacterium (assembly GCA_036382875.1). Lineage (GTDB taxonomy): Bacteria > Actinomycetota > Actinomycetes > BP-191 > BP-191 > BP-191. The sequence goes on along the minus strand of DASVPJ010000017.1, from coordinate 64,461 downwards.
CTCGCCCACGGTCTCGCCGTCCCACGGCAACGGCGTGCCGTCCTCGCCGACCACCCGCGCCTCCAGGCCGGCGAAGATCGTGCCGGTCTTGAGCCGCACCGCGCGCCGCTCGTCCTCGGTGAGCCCGGCGTGCCGGCGGCGCGGCCGCGACGCGCAGGCGACCGGCGCGGTCTCGGTCATCCCCCAGATCTGCAGGATCTCGACGCCGAGCGCGTCCCACGCCTCCATCAGCGGCGCGGGCGTCGCCGCGCCCCCGATGCCGATGGTCCGCAGCGACGAGTAGTCGAACGCCCTCCGCTCGGCCAGCGGCAGCAGGTTCGTCCAGATCGTCGGGACGCCCGCCGCCCAGGTGACGCGCTCGCGTTCGACGGTGCGGGCGAGGTTCTCCGGCGACGTGTCGCCGCCGCACATCACGAGGTCGGCGCCGGTGAACGGCGCGATGTACGGCAGCCCCCACCCGCACGCGTGGAACAGCGGCACGACCGGCAGCACCCGGTCGTGGTGGCTGATCCCGAGGTGGTCGGCCATGCACGCGGCCATCGCGTGCAGGTACGTCGCGCGGTGGCTGAACACCACGCCCTTCGGCATCCCCGTCGTGCCGGACGTGTAGCAGATGCCGCAGGGGTCCTCCTCGTCGACCTCCGGCAGGTCTGCGCATGGCGCCGCCGCGTCCACCAGCAGGGCGACCTCGTCCATGCCGAGGACGTGCTTCACGCCGGGCAGGTCCGGCAGCCGCGCCATCAGGTCGTCGTCGGCGATGAGGACCGTGTCGCCGGCGTGGCCGACGACGTAGGTGATCTGGTCGTCGTGCAGCCGGATGTTGACCATGTGCAGCACCGCGCCGGCGAGCGGCACGGCGTAGTAGAGCTCGACGTGGCGGGACGAGTTGTTGGCGAACGACGCGACGCGGTCGCCGGGCCGCACGCCCAGGTCGCGCAGCACCGTGACGAGCCGCAACACCCGGTCGGCCAGGTCGCGGTAGCTGATGCGGCCGCGCGCGTCGACGACCTCGCCGTCACCGTTCACGGTGCGCATCCGGTCGAAGATGGCGCCGACGGTCAGCGGCTGCCCCCCGATGAGACCTCTCATGGCGCGATCCCCAATCCCAAGACCAGCAACGCCGCGTCGACCGGGACCCGCGGGTCGAGGCCGGTGAGCTCGCGTACCCGGCCGAGCCGGTACGCGACGGTGTTCGCGTGCACGACCTCGCGCCGCGCGGTCTCGGGGACCGAACCCGTGGCGAGGTACGCGCGCAGCGTCGAGACGATCGAGCCGCCGGGGTCGCGCGCGACGAGCACGTCGAGCACGCGGCGGCGCAGCGCGTCGGCGACGCGCTCGTTGCCGAGCAGGAGCTGCTCGACCAGCAGGTCGTCGGGGCCGTACGCGCCCGCCGTCCGGCCCTCGGTGACCGCGGCCTCCAGCAGCGCCTCGACCGAGCCGACCTCCGCGAGCAGCGCGGCGCCCGGCGCCGCCGCGCGGCCCCACGCGATCAGCGCGTCGGGGGCGGTGTGCACGAGCGGCCCGACCTCCGGCAACGACTCCGGCACGAGCAGCAGCACCCGGTCGCCGCGGTGCCCGCCGAGCGTGCGCGGCGGCGCGGTCGCGAGCAGCGCGTCGATGCGCCCGGCGACGCCCGCGCCGCTGACGAGGACGGGGACGTACGCGCCCGCGAGGATCGTCGAGAACCGCAACGACACCGCCGCGACCTCGCCGACGTCGGTCGCGGTGAGCAGCGCCTCGACCAGCTCGCGGCGGCGCGCGTCGAGGCTGCGCAGCCGCTCGGCCGACGCGCTCATGTACGCCTTCGCCACGGCCGACGACGCGAGGTCGATGTAGTCCATCCACCGCAGCGCGAGGTCCGCGAGCAGGTGCTCGTCGCCCGGTCGCACGGCGGCGATGACGGCGTTCCACGTCACGCGGCCGGCGATCCGGTACGCGTGCAGCATCGACTCCAGCGGCACGCCCATCTCCAGCCGCGCCCGGCCGGACTCCTCGAACCGCTTGACCTGCTTCGCGCCGACCGGCTGCCCCGACAGCAGCGCGTCGAAGAACCCCGTGACGACCCGCCGGGTCACCGGCAGCACGTCCTCGGTCATCGTCGCGGCGGACATCGCGGCGTACTCGGGGATCTCGTCGCGCAGCGCCTCGCCGATCGAGCCGACGATCGCGTCGAGGTCCTCCAGCACGCGGGTCGCGACCGCCGTCGTGGCGCGCGCCGGGAGCGGGCGGACGTTCTCGGTCACGGCGCCGCCGCCTTCTTGCGCGGCGCGCGCGTGCGGGCCGGCTTCGCGGCCGGCTTGCGCGCCGCGAGCGTCCCGCTGACGCCGGCCGACAGCAGCCGGCCGACGCCGAGGTACGACGCGACGGCGTCGTTGTCGAGCTCGGCGACCGGGCCCGAGTGCACGATGCGGCCGGTCTGCAGGATGTGCGCGGTGTGCGCGAGCTGCAGGCCGAACGACACGTTCTGCTCGACCAGCACCATCGTCACGCCGGTCGCGGCGACCTCGCGCAGCGTGCCGTACAACTCCTGCACGACGAGCGGCGCGAGCCCGGCGGACGGCTCGTCCACGAGCATCAGCAACGGCTCCGCCATCAGCGCGCGGGCTACCGCCAGCGACGCCTGCTGGCCGCCGGACATCGTGCCCGCGACCTGGGTGCGGCGCTCGGCGAGGATCGGGAAGCGGTCGTACACGCCGTCGAGCACGCTGCGGTACTTGGCGCCCGCCCGGCGGCGCAGCGTGTACGCGCCGAGCCGCAGGTTCTGCTCGACGGTCAGCTCCTTGAACACGTTGCGGCCCTGGGGCACGTGCGCCATGCCCTTCGCGACGCGTTCCTCGGCGGACATCCAGGTGATGTCGAGCCCGTCGAAGTAGAGCCGACCCGAGCGGGCCGGGACGATGCCGGCGAGCACCTTCATCGACACGCTCTTGCCGGCGCCGTTCAGGCCGAAGATGCCGGCGATCTCGCCGGGCGCGACGGTGTAGGTGAGGCCGTGCAGCACGGTCGTCGCGCCGAACCCGGCGGTGACGTCCTCGACGGACAGCAGCGGGTGGGTCATGCCATCACCGGCTCTCCCAGGTAGGCGCCGACGACCTCGGGTCGCGACGCGACCTCGCGCGCCGGGCCGGACGCGATGACCCGGCCGGCGTCGAGGACGTACAGGTCGTCGCAGAGGTCGAGGACGAGCGGGATGTTGTGCTCGATGACGAGCACGGTCCGGCCGAGCTGGTCGCGGATGTCGGCGAGGCGTACCGCGAGGTTCTCCGCGGCGCCCGGTGACATGCCCGCGCTCGGCTCGTCCAGCATCACGAGCTCCGGCGCGGTGACGAGCACGCAGCCGAGCTCGACGATGCGCTGCTGCCCGTGCGACAGGTACTTCACGGGCGTGTCGGCGTAGCGCTCGAAGCCCAGCGCCGCCACCGCCTCGCGTGCCCGCTCGCGCAGCTCGCGCTCGGCGCGGGGCGCGCGGGCCGTCCAGAGCAGCGCCTCGGGCGCGGTGTAGCCGGCCACCGAGTGCTGGGCGAGCAGCAGGTTCTCGGTGACCGACTGGTCCTTCGCGAGCCCGATGAGCTGGAACGTCCGGCCGACTCCGGCTGCCGCCCGCTGGTGCGGCGCCGCGCGGGTGACGTCGCGCCCGAGGATCTCGACCGTGCCGGACTCGGTGCGGACCAGGCCCGAGACCGCGTTGAACAGCGTCGTCTTGCCGGCGCCGTTCGGGCCGATCAGGCCGACGATCTTCCCGCGCTCGACGTCGAGACTCGCGCCGTCGACCGCGACGAGCCCGCCGAAGCGGACCGTGACGTCACGCACCCGCAGCAACGGCGTCCCGACCGGCTCGCGCTGCCGTTCGGCGAGGCCCGACGGGCGCGGCATGTCCGGCAGCGTCGGCAGCGGCGGCTCCTCGTCGGCGTCGCGCGAGCGCGCCGCGCGGCGGGCGCGGGCCTCGCGGACCGCCTCCGCGATGCCGCCGGGCTGGGAGGAGACGGCGTACATCAGGAGCAGCGCGCCGACGATGAGGTCCCAGCCCTCGAGCGCGGAGAGCCAGCGCGGCAGGATCGCGTAGAACAGCGCGGCCGCGGTCACGCCGGCCCGGCTGCCGAGGCCGCCGACGACCACGACGATGACGAGCAGCAGCGAGTACTGCAGGTCGAACGACGAGGCGTTGACGAAGCCGAACAGCGACCCGTACATCGCGCCCGCGACGCCGGCGAACGCGCCGGAGACGACGAACGCGAGCAGCTTGTAGCGGGCCACGTCGACGCCGTACGCCTGCGCCACCGACTCGTCCGCGCGGATCGCCTGGAACGCCCGGCCCAGGCGGGTGCGGGTGACGTTGCGGTCGACCAGCCACAGGCCGGCGAACAGCAGCAGGCAGACCGCGAGGTAGTCGGCGTTGCGGTTGAAGACGAACGTGTTGACGATCGGCCGCGGCACCTCGACGCCGGCCGAGCCGCCGGTCAATGGGCGCCACCGGAAGATGCTCTCGACCATCGCGTACGAGAACGCGATGGTGACGATCGCGAGGTAGAGGCCGCGCAGCCGCAGCGCGGGCAGCCCGATGACGAAGGCCACCGCCGCGCCGACGAGCGCGGCCGCCGGGACCGCGACCAGGAACGGCAGCCCCATCCGGGTCGCGCCCATCAGCACGCCGCCGGTGAACGCGCCGCAGCCGAGCAGCGCGAAGTGGCCGAGCGAGATCTGCCCGGCGTAGCCCATCAGCAGGTTCAGCGACAGCGCGGCGCAGGCGTAGCAGACGCCGATCGCGAGGGTGAGCATGCGGGCGTTCGTCTGGCCGCCCTCGAACGCCCGGCCGAGCGCGGGCGGCACGACCGCGAGCAGCGCGAGGACGCCGAGGACGCGCGCGAAGCCGGGGACGCGGGGGCGGGTCGTCACGACGCCGCCTTGCCGAGCAGGCCGCGCGGGCGCAGCAGCAGCACGAGCAGGATCACCACGAACATCGCGACCGTCGTGGTGCCTGGGAACGTCCAGGTCAGCGTCTTGTCGCGGACGAACACCTCGATCACGCCTACCGCGATGCCGCCGACGAACGCGCCGGGCAGGCTGGACAGCCCGCCGACGAGCGCGGCGACCAGGCCCGCGATGAACAACCGGCCGGCGTAGTCCGGCGCGAAGACGGTGACCGTCGGCTCGAACAGCACGGCCGCGACCGAGGCGAGCGCGGCGCCGGTCCCCCAGGTGAACGCGCTGACGTGCGAGAGCTTCACGCCGACCATCCGGACGGCGGTCGGGTCGTCGGCCGCGGCGAGGACGCCGAGGCCGAAGTCCGTGCGCCTGAGCAGCGCGGCCAGGCCGAGGCCGGCGGCGAGCACCACGGCGAGCGAGATGGCCTGCGTCGGCGTGACGTAGACCCCCGCCACCTTCCAGCCGATACCCTGGACCGGCGGCGGGAACGACCGCGGCGAGATGCCCCACGCCTTGATCTCGACGGCGAGCAGGAACAGCGCGAGGCCGACGGTCGCGACCGCGACCGACAGCCGGGTCGCGTCGTGCATCCGCCGGACCACGAGGCGTTCGAACGCGAGGCCGATCAGCGTCGCGCCGCCGACCGCGGCGAGCGCGCCGCACCACCACGGCAGGCCCCGCTCGACGGTGACGAACCAGGCGAGGTAGAGCGAGAACGTGCCGATCTCGCCCTGCGCGAAGTTGATGACGCGGGTGCCGCGGTAGACGAGCACGATGCCGACCGCGATGAGCCCGTAGATGCCGCCGTACACGCAGCCCAGGACGAGGTTGCTCACGCCGCGCCCCCCCGCCGATTGCGCGACCCGGTCGCGAAGTCAGACAACGGCGTGCGGGGCGCGCGACCGGGTCGCGAAATCAGTCGGCCGGCGCCGGCACCGGCGGCGGCGCGGGCGCCGGCGGCGGCGCGGCGACCGGCGGCCGACGCGGGCGCTCCCGCTGTCGCGCGGGCGGCGCGGCTCACAGCGAGTCCACGCACTTGGCGATGGGCTCCCAGCCGAACTTGCCGGAGGGGCCGCGGTATGAGTGGAAGACGTTGACCTGCGTGCCGCCGAGGTGGCCGCCACGGTCGCGGAAGTTCGCATCGCAGTTCGGCCGGACGGTGCCCTTGTAGCGGCTCATGATCGTGGCGAAGTGGTTGCGCGTGCAGGCCGCGCCGCACTCCACGAACATCTCGGCGAGCGCCTTCTGCGCCACCCAGTTGAGGAACAGCAGGTCGCCGCCGACGCCGGAGAGGTCGGCGTTCGGGCGGTACTTGGCGTACTGCCGTTCGAACTCCTTCACGTCCACGGCGTACGAGGCGAAGTTGCCGCCGTAGTCGCGGTACGAGTACGCCGGCCAGGCCGCGACGCCGTAGAGGTCGACGTTCTGGTCGGCGATCGTCTGGGTGGTGAGGTTGAACGGGAAGAGCATCCACGAGGGGCGGAAGCCGGGCGGCGCCTGGTTGAGCATCTCGGTGGCGGCGAGGGCGTTCTCCCAGGCCCACACCACCTGGGTGCCGTCCTGCTGCAGCGCGAGGAGCTGCTGGCCGTAGTTGGCCTGCTTGTTCTCGACCGGGATGGCCTTGCCGATCGTGAGGCCGTGCGCCTTGCCGTAGGCCATGAACGCGTCGAAGCCCGGCGCCCAGAACTCGCTGTTGCGGTAGAGGATGCCGATCTTCTTCCCCTTGAACTTCTGCACGGCGAGCTGCGCGAACATCTCGCCGAGCCGCTCGACCGTCGGCAGCGAGGAGAACGAGTACTGCTTGCCCTCCGACCCGCGCACGGTGGCGTCGTGGTAGAGGTACAGCTCCTTGTTGGACTCGGCCCAGTTGCGGACGGCCGGGATCTGGTCGAAGCCGATGCCCCCGAGGATCGCGAACGGGTTCTTCCCCTGGCAGGTCGTCGCGGCCTGGACCGCCGTCGGGGGCTCGTAGTTGTCGTTCTCGTACGTCGACTCGACGCGCCGGCCGTAGATGCCGCCGTTGTCGTTGAGGTTCTGCCAGAAGACGTTGAAGTCGGCGGCGCTGGTGTTGAACGCCGCGCCGTAGGTGAGCGCCGCGTGCGCGCAGAGCGTGATGCGGTCGCTGGTGATGCCGCGGGTGTTCAGCGCGCCGTCGAAAAGCTGCAGGTCCCCGGCCACGTCATGGGGCGGCTGTGGGGGCTTGTTGCCGGTGTTCGGGATGCCGCCGACGGTCGTCGGGCCGGCCGTCGCGCGCGGGCCGGCCGTGGGGCGGGTGCCCGGCTTCGTTCCCGGCTTGGTGGCGCCGGCGCTCGGCGTCGCGCCGGGCGCGGCGCTCGCGCTCGGGGTCGCGCTGCCCTGGCTGAGGACGTCGCCGCCGGGAGCGTTCGCCTTCGGGACCTTGGCACCGGTGCACGCGGTCGTGACGAGCAGGGCCAGGGCGGCGGCGGCCGCGGAACGCCGCGCGTAGCGCGTCATGTTGGTGCACCCCTCACAGGCGATGCTGGGGAACTCCCCAGGTGACCTGTGAGTTTCGACAGTCCGGCGCCGCGTGCCTACCCCGTGGCGAGCGCAACTTCGGCGTGGCGCGTTGTGAGATCTACGAAGTGAGCTCGCGGTCCCCGCGCAGCTCGGCGAGCAGGTCGCCGGTCTCGCCGCGCGCCGCCGCGCGGCGGCCGAGCACGACGACGTAGGCCAGGAACGCCACCTCCACGACCGCGCCGAACCCGACCCGCGCCCACGTCGGCCACCCCGACGGCGTGACGAAGCCCTCGATGAAGCCCGCGACGGCGAACGCGCAGACCAGGCCGAGCACGACGGCCACGCTGGCCCGGCCCTCCTCCGCGAGCGCGTCGGCGCGGCGGCGTTCGCCGGGGTCGATCACCACCCAGCCGACGCGCAGGCCGACGCCGGCCGCGATGAAGATCGAGGTCAGCTCCAGCAGGCCGTGCGGGAGGATCAGGCCGAAGAACTTGTCGAGCTGCCCGTGCTCGGCCATCAGGCCCGCGGCCACGCCGACGTTGGCGGCGTTCTGCCAGAGCACGTAGACCGTCGGGACGCAGAGCAGGATGCCGAACGCGAACGCCGTCGCCGCCACCCAGGCGTTGTTGACGAACACCGCGCTCGCGAACGACGCGGCGGGCGAGCTGGAGTAGTAGTCCTCGAAGTCGTGCTCGACGAGCTGGCGGATCTCCTCCGGCGTGCCGATGGCGCGCTGCACGCCCGGGCTGCCGTCCACCCACACCGCGATCGCGGTGGCGACGACGATCGTGAACACCGCCGCGCCGACCGCCCACCAGCGGCTGCGCCAGACCGCGACCGGGAACGTCACGACGAAGAACCGCTTCACCTCGCCCCAGCCGCGGATCCGGCTGCCCGCGACGACGCCGCGGGCGCGGCTGGTCAGGCCGCTCAGCCGGTCGACGAGGAGCGGGTCCGGGCTGGAGGTACGGATCACCGACAGGTGCGTCGCGGTGCGCTGGTAGAGGTCGACCAGCTCGTCCAGCTCCTCGCCGGAGCAGCGGCGCGGGCGGTTGGCCCGGTTGAGGAGCTGCTCCAGGCGGCGCCAGGTCGGCGCGTGCGCGGCGACGTAGGCGTCGATGTCCACCCGTTGAGGCTACCGCCCGGATTTTGTCGGTGGGGGATGGAACACTTCGATCTGCCAACGGGAGGAGGCACCGGTGAGCCAGCTCGTCACGGGAGAGGCGGTCGCCCTCGACCTGCGCCCGGCGCGCCTCGTGTCGCGGTCGCTGGCCTGCCTGCTCGACCTCCTCATCGAGGGCGTCGTCCTGCTGCTGTTCGTGCAGGTCGTCATCGCGACGGCGTTCGGCGACCTGGAGTTCGCCGGCGCCCTCGTGCTGCTGTCGATCGTGTTCTTCGTGGTCGGGTACCCGGTCCTCTTCGAGACGTTGTGGCGCGGGAGGACGCCGGGCAAGGCGGCGCTCGGGATCCGCGTCGTTCGGGACGACGGCGGGCCGATCCGGTTCCGGCACGCGCTGACCCGGGCGCTGTTCAACATCGTCGAGCGGCCCGGCATCACGATGGGGTCGGCGGCGGTCATCGCGTCGTTGCTGTCGATCAAGGGGAAGCGGATCGGCGACATGGTCGCGGGGACGTTCGTCCTGCAGGAGCGGCTGCCGAAGCAGCGCACCGTGCCGATCTACATGCCGCCCGCGCTCGCGGGCTGGGCGGCGACGCTCGACCTGTCGCGGCTGCCCGACGACCTCGCGCTGACCGTGCGCAACTTCCTGTCGCGGGCGGGCCAGCTCCGCCCGGACGCGCGCGACCGGCTCGGCAACCAGCTCGCCTCCGCCGTCGCCGCGTGCACCTCGCCGCCGCCGCCGCGCGGCACGCCGGGGTGGGCGTACCTGGCCGCGGTCATCGCCGAGCGCCGCCGCCGCGAGGAGCAGCGCACCGCGTCGCTGGCCACCGGCCGCGCGTCGCCGTGGCAGGGGCCGCCCGTGCCGCCGGGGACCCCCGCCTGGGGTGCCACTCCCCCGCCGCCCTGGTCCGAGTCCGCCCCGCCCGTCGGGTCGCCACCACCGCTCGGCACGCCGCCACCTGTCGGCGCGTCGCCCCCGCTGGGCGCGCCGCCACGGGTGCCCGCCGCGCCGTCGCCGCAGTGGGGTCCCGCGCCCGTCCCGCCCTCCCCGCCGCCCGAGCGCCCGGGCGTTCCGGCGCCGGCGGCACCCCGCCCTGCTGGCGCCGCGCCGCCGACCACTGCGGAGGCCGACGAGCCACCCGAGGCTCCGTCGGCGAAGCCGCGCAAGCGCGGCGGCGGTTTCGCCACGCCGACGTAGCGTTGAGCCACGGCCACAAACACATGAGCACCGCACTCGGCCTGAACGCGCCCGAACTTTGCCGAATGCGAGTCACGCCTATACTCGCCGCCGAAATCCGCCACGTCGAACAGCCACAGCACGGGGGAGCCGCATGAAGATGACTTTGGCGCCGGGAGAGAAGTTCGAGCACACGCACCAGGGAGAGTCCACCACGACATTGCTCACCGGCTCCGTGGACATCGTGGTCGACGGTGTCCGGACGGCACTGCCGCTAGACCAGCCAATACCGGTTCCACCCCACGTCAATCACGTGCTCATCAACGTGGGTGACGTTCCTGCGGTGCTGGAGTGCGTCCACCGCATCGACCAACACGACTGACTCGCATGCCTGCTGATCGTTCACGGCAACGGCTCGTCGGACGCAACCGGTACGTCAAGGCGCTGCTGGCGGCGGGATTCGCGGCGACCGCCCTCGCGGCGTACGAGATCATTCGGATCAACAACTGCCACCATGCAAAGCACTGGCCGAAGATCCTCGATCGTGGTCCGGCCATCGCGGTCGTGACGACGCTCTTCGTCGCGTGGGTGGGCCGGGACCAGTTCGCGCGAACCACCCGGCCGGCGCTGCACTACCGGACCCGGGATGCGACGCGCCAGAAATTGGCCGGCGAGGGCCCGTGCTGGCAGGCGTATGTCCTGAACAACGGGGCGGGCCGCCTGGAGGTGGAATCGATCGGTTTCCACCTCCGCGTCAAGGGCGACCCGACGAACCGCTTCGCCCGTGACCTGCCGGCGCTTCGGGACCTCCTGTCCGGACTGAACCTCGCCGAGCCGCGGGACTACTGGATCCTTCATTTCACGGCTGGGGCGACCCTCGCACCGGAGAACAAGGACGTGTACTTCGAGTGCACCGAGGGCTTCCTCGAGGTGGTGGACTCGATTGAGGCGGTGTTCCGCTTCGAGTCCATGCTCGGGGATCGTTACGAGAAGTCGGTCATGCTGCTCCCCGGTCCGGACAGCGCGCGACACCCGGCGCCGTCACAGACGAACACGGTTCCAGGCGAGGGGGCGTAGTAGTGCCAAGTCGCGGCACGCCCGAGGAGCAAACCGGAAAAATTTATAGTCATACGGCGGTAGACGGCATCATTAGCCAGTGCCAGACTCCGGCGGCATCGGCTCGGATGGACGGGGGTACAACCGACATGCTCATGGCTCTGGCTCCAGGCGAGATCTTCCAGCACACGCACGTCACGCAGTCGATCACGACGCTTCGTGAGGGCGACGTCATCCTGGAGGTGGATGGAAACCAGGAGCCGCTCGTCCCGAACCGGCCGACTCCCGTGGATGCCCTGGTCACGCACACGCTGATCAACATCGGGACGGTCATCGCTCAAGTGGAATGTGGTCACGAGACGACCGATCCTACGAACGCCTGAGGGGCTGGCATGGCTACTCGAAGCACCCTCGGCTTCAAGAGGGCTCACGCATGGACCTCAGCGCTCGGCGTACTCCTCGCTGTCGATGCGCTCATCCTCGTGTACGAGGTCGTCCGGGCGAACGACCCGGAACGATTCACCGTACGGCTGCTGGGAATTCCCACGGCTGCCGCCGTTCTCATCGCGGTGGGGCTCGCCGCCGGCTACCAGCATCTTGCGTCACGCGCGTCGACACCGATCGTCGGATACGTGTCGCGCTGGGTGTCGTCTCCCGAACGCGCCCTGAGCAAGAGCGACACTCCGTACTGGCAGGTCCGGCTCAGCAACATGGGCACCGGCGCAGCAATCTTCCACGAGGCGAGCTGGACCGTTGAGCCTCGGGGTAAGCGCTCCACGACGATGACGTCGACCAGCGCGCTGCAGCAGGCGCTGTCGGAATTGGGTCTGGTCGATGCCGGCGACTTCTGGATCGTGAACTTCTCCCCGGGCGCCGTGCTGGCGGCGGCCGAAGAGAGATGCTATTTCGAGTGCACCCGCCGAATGGTCGAGGATCTGGCGACGTTCGAGGTGCTTCTACGGTTCAGGTCGTTGTTCGGCGCGGACATCGAGAAACGAGTGTCGTTGCTGCCCCACCCCGGCGCGTCGAGCGTGGTGCTCGAGCCTTCGCCGTCCGTGGCGCTGTAGCCGCGTCTGACTACTGGTTCGGCGGGGACTCCAGGTCCACCAGCTCCAGGCCGGGCGCCTCCAGCACGACGTCGCCCGCCAGGTGCACGACGCGCCGCTCCGCGGTGGCGAGGTCGGCGACCTCGTACCGCTCGACCCGCAGCGCCCCCATGTCGGTGTCGTGGGCGTCCACGTCGACCAGCGCCCATCCCTCGTCCACCGGCAACGCCACCGCGGTCGGCTCGGTGACGCCGACCAGGCGCAGCCGCCGCCGGTCCAGCAGGTCGAGCCGCAGCAGCCGCGCGGTCGCGACGGCGAACGCCGGCGAGCGGCCGGTGAAGCCCACCGCTGGCAACGACTGCTCCTCGCCGCCCGGAGCCGGCGGGGCGGACACGGACGCGGGCAGCCGCACCCACACGGCATCGGGACCGGCGAGGCCGCCGCGCAACGTCCAGCCGCCTGCGGTGACCTGCACGCGGACCTGCCGCCACGCGGCATCGCACGTGACGTCGACGCGGCCCAGCGGCGCGTCGAACGCGTCGTAGGTCTGCGAGACGTAACGCCACCCGGCCGGCCCGGGGGCGCACGAGAACACCTCGACCCCGACGAGAGTCCCGTCGGGGTCGAGGTGGTGGTACGTGCCGCGCGGCAAGGGGGACGGCGGACTAGCTGCCGTGCTCCCAGGAGTTGAGGTACTCCTCCTGCTCCGGCGTGAGCGTGTCGATCGTGACGCCCATCGAGGAGAGCTTGACCGCCGCGACCTCCTTGTCGATGAACTCCGGAACGTCGTGCACGCCGGGCGTCAGGTCCTTGTGCGCCTTGACGAGCCACTCGGCGGTGAGCGCCTGGTCGGCGAACGACATGTCCATGACCGCGGCGGGGTGGCCCTCGGCCGCGCCGAGGTTGACCAGCCGGCCCTCGGCGAGGAGCAGCAGGCGGCGGCCGTCGGCGAGGACGTACTCGTCGGTCTGGTGGCGGATCTTCTCGCGCTTCTCGACGGCGTTCGCCTCGAGCCACGCGACGTCGATCTCGATGTCGAAGTGGCCGGAGTTGCAGAAGATGGCGCCGTCCTTCATGACCTCGAAGTGCTCGCGGCGGAGCACGTCGCGGTTGCCGGTGACGGTGACGAAGATGTCGCCGACGCGGGCCGCCTCGATCATCGGCATGACCGTGAGGCCCTGCATCTTGGCGTCGAGCGCCTTGGTCGGGTCGATCTCGGTGACGATGACGTTGGCGCCGAGGCCGCGGGCGCGGTCGGAGACGCCCTTGCCGCAGAAGCCGTAGCCGGCCACGACGACGGTCTTGCCGGCGATCAGCGTGTTGGTGGCGCGGAAGATCGCGTCGAGGGTCGACTGGCCGGTGCCGTACCGGTTGTCGAACATGTGCTTGGTGTCGGTGTCGTTCACCGCGATCATCGGGAACGTCAGCGCGCCGTCCTTGGCCATCTGCTTGAGGCGGATGACGCCAGTGGTGGTCTCTTCGCAGCCGGCCTTGACGCCCTCGAGCAGCTCGGTACGCGTGGTGTGCAGCGTGTTCACGAGGTCGCAGCCGTCGTCGAAGACGTAGTCCGGCTGGCAGTCGAGCGCGGCGTTGATGTGCGCGTAGTAGCCGTCGCGGTCGACCGCGTTGCGGGCGTAGACGGAGACGCCGAAGTCCTGGACGAGCGAGGCGGCGGTGTCGTCCTGCGTGGACAGCGGGTTCGACGCGCAGAGGTGCACCTCGGCGCCGCCGGCGACGAGGGCGCGCATGAGGTTCGCGGTCTCGGTGGTGACGTGCATACACGCGGCGATCCGGGCGCCGGCGAACGGCTGCTCCTTCTCGAACCGGTCCTTGATCTGGCGAAGCACGGGCATCGCCCGCTCCGCCCACTCGATGCGCTTGCGGCCCGCGGCCGCGAGCGACAGGTCGGCGATGTCGTGCTTGGGCAGATCAGCCACGTACGGGCTCCCTCTACGAGACGGTGGATTCGCGGACGACGATCCCAGCCGCCCTCGGCCGAGGTCAAGCCGAGTTGACACTGTATTGTCAACTCCGTGGGACTGGTCGAGCGGGTTCGCCAACGGTTCGCCGTCCGGCCGGGCACGCGCGAGCCGATCGGCGCCGCCGCGGCCCGGCTCGGCACGACGCCGCGCATGCTGCGCTACCGCGAGTCGCTCGGCCTCCTCGCCCCGCCGCGCAGCGGCGGCTCGCGGCGGGTCTTCGGCGAGCGCGAGCTGCTCGCGGCCGGCTGCGCGACGGTGCTCGAGGAGCGCTACGACGTCCCGCCGGGCGCGCTCGCGTTCGCGCTGCGGGTGCTCACCGAGCCGGAGGTCGCGAACGACGTCCGCACGCTCGGCGCGCTCGCCCGCTGGGGCCTCGCGGCGCCGACGCCGATCGAGGCGCTCGACTTCGAGGCCGCGAAGGCCCGCGACCTGCTCCGGCTCAACGACCGGTAGCGCCTACCGCGTGACGATGCTGCACAGCTCGGTTCGGAGGCACTCCTCGATCCCGAGGGTGGGGCAGATCTCGAAGCTGATGTCGTTGACGCAGTCGATGTCGCGCGTGCAGTTGAACGAGACGCCGAACACGCTCGCACCGACGACCTGCTGGAGCACGCCGGCGGACAGCTCCGAGAGCGTCTCCTTGCGCAACGCGAGCTTCTTGGAACGCAGCATCTCTTTCCCCGAATCGTGACGGAATGGCTTGGCCGCCGCGCACTCTGGACGCCGCCCCCGGCGATGTCAACGGCGTGAGGGCGTAAATCCTCACCCTCGATTTCAGATCGTGGTGGTGATGGAGATGCCGCCGTCCACCGGAATGACGGCGCCGGTGACGTACGCCCCCGCGCGGCTCGCCAGGTAGACCGCGACGCCGGCCATGTCGTCGGTCCGGCCGATGCGCCGCAACGGCGCCAGCCCCGCGATCTGCTCGCCGAACGCGTCCAGCGTCGCGGCCATCATCTTCGACGGGAACGGCCCCGGCGCGACGGCGTTGACGGTGATGCGGCGCGGGCCGAGCTCGCGCGCGAGCACCTTGGTCAGGTGGTGCACGGCGGCCTTGGACGCCGAGTACGAGTACGTCGGCAGGGCGGGCGCGCGGATGCCGTCGATGCTGCCGACGTTGATGACGCGGGCCGGGTCGTCGTCGGTCGCGGCGGCTTCGAGCAGCGGCAGGAACGACTGCACGAGGAAGAACGGCGCCTTGACGTTGAGGTTCAGCACCTTGTCCCACGCCGACGCGGGGAACTCCTCCAGCGGCGCGCCCCAGGTGGCGCCGGCGTTGTTGACGAGGACGTGCACCGCGGACTCGCGCTCGGTGACGTGGGCGGCGGCGGCGCGGCAGCCGTCCTCGGTCGACAGGTCGGCGGGGAACGCCTCCACCGAGCCACCGAGCTCGGCCGCCGCGGCTTCGCAGGCGGCGGCGTCGCGGGAGCAGACGTACACGCGCGCGCCCGCGTCGAGCAGGCCGCGCGCCATCATCAGGCCGATGCCGCGGGTGCCGCCGGTGACGACGGCGGTCTTGCCGGTCAGGTCGAAGAGGTCCACGGGCCGCACTCTAAGGTGACCCAATGGAGGTGCGCGTCGTCGACCCCGAGGAGACCCTCGACCTGCGGCAGCGGGTGCTGCGGCCGCACCAGACGAAGGACGAGGTACGCGCGCAGGGCGACGGCGCGCCGCAGCTCGCGGTCTACGTGGAGGGCCGCCTGGTGGCGACCGCGAACGTCCGCCCGGAGCCGATGCCCGGCGACCCGCGCGCGGGCGACTGGCGGCTGCGCGGCATGGCCAGCGAGCCGGAGCTGCGCGGCCGCGGCTTCGGCGCGGCCGCGTTGCGAGCAGCCCTCGACTACGCCCGCGAGCGCGGCGCGGCCCGGGTCTGGTGCAACGCCCGCACCCCGGCGCTGGGGTTCTACGAGCGGCACGGGTTCGCGGTCGTCGGCGAGGAGTTCGAGCTGCCGGACGCGGGCCCGCACTACCTCGCGTTCGTGGAGCTGGTGACCCGGTAACGGAGGTGGGTGACGCCGCCGTCGCCCTCGCGGGCGCGGACGAGGTCGAGCTCGCGCGGGTCGAGGTGCTCGAACAGCCGCCGCCCGCCGCCGAGCAGCACCGGCACGAGCGTGACGTGCACCTCGTCGAGCAGCCCCTCGGCGATGGCGCGCTGCGCGAGCCGGGCGCCGTGCACCATGACGTCGCGCTCGCCGGCGGCGGCCTTCGCCTCGCGCATCGCGAACGCGAGGTCGGCCACGTAGTGCACGGCCGGCCAGCCGGCCGCCCAGTCCGGCGCGGGGCCGCGGCTGAGGACGTAGATCGGCACGCCGTCGTGGTGGTCGCCGCCCCAGCCGCCGGCCGGCTCGAACGTCGGCCGCCCGGCGACGACGGCGCCGCTCGACATGAACTCGTCGTACACCTCGCGGTTGGCGCCGGTCAGCACCGCGGCCGCGGCCTTGTGGTCGCCGTCACCGGCCGGCAGCACCCAGTCGTGCAGCCGCTGGCCGCCGTCGCCGAGCGGGTTGTCCGGGCCCTCGTTCGGGCCGGTGACGAAGCCGTCGAGCGACATCGACATGAAGAGCACGGAGGAGGACACGGCTACGCGCCCGCGGGCCGGTACAGGTCCGGCTCGACGTAGACGAGCCGGGCGGAAGGGACGGCCGCGCGGATGCGCGCCTCGGCGTCGTCGATCTGCGCAGCGAGACGTTCGGTGGTGCCGCCGCACGGCGTGGCGACCTTGACGGCGACGAGCAGCTCCTCCGGGCCGAGGTGCATGGTCCGCAGGTGGATGACCCGCTCGAAGTCCGGCACCGCGGCGATCGCGTCCTCGATCGCCTTGATCTCCGACGGCGACGCGGCCTCACCGATCAGCAGGCTGTGCATCTCGATCGCCAGCACGATCGCGACGAAGACGAGCAGCGCGCCGATGGTCATGGTGCCGAGCGCGTCCCAGGCCGGCTCGTGCGTCGCGAGGGTCAGCGAGACGCCGGCGAACGCGAGGACGAGGCCGAGCAGCGCGGCGGCGTCCTCCAGCAGCACGACCGGCAGCTCGGCGGTCTTCGCCTCCTTGATGAACCGCCAGTACGAGCGGCCCTCGAGGTACGGCCGGGTCTCGCGCACCGCGGTCCGCATGGAGAACGACTCCAGCACGATGGCGAACAGCAGCACGCCGATCGCGACGGCCTCGTTGTCGACCTCGTGCGGGTGGCGGAGCTTCTCGTAGCCCTCGTACAGCGCGAACGCGCCGCCCACCGTGAACAGCACGACGGCCACGACGAACGACCAGAAGTAGCGCGCCGAGCCGTAGCCGAACGGGTGCTCCGGCGTCGCCCGCTTCTTCGCCTGCGACTCGCCGAGCAGCAGCAGCCCCTGGTTGCCGGAGTCGGCGAGCGAGTGCACGGACTCGGCGAGCATCGACGCCGACCGGGTGATGACGAACGCCATGAGCTTCGTCGCGGCGATGCCGAGGTTGGCCAGCAGCGCGGCGATGACCGCCTTGCGCCCGCCGCTCGCGCTCACTCGGCGATCCGCTGCTTGAGCTGGTCGATCGGCGCCATCGCGGTCGGGTCGACGCCGAGCAGCAGCGCCAGGTACGTCGTCGCGAAGTCGGCGACGGCGATCAGCGACGCGATCCGCGCGGTCGGCCCGTCGCCCTCGGCGACGACCTCGTCGACGCCGATGCCGCGCTCGCGGGCGAGCTCCTGCGACGCCTCGACGCGCCGCGCGACCGACGGGTGCTCGTCCGAGTCGCGCAGGAACAGCACGCGGAACCGCTCCGCCGCGGTCGGGTCGTCGAACGGCACGACCTGGTTGTGGTTGGCCTCCGGCAGCACGCCCCAGGTGGCGGGGCGGTCGGCGTTCTCGTTGAACTGGCAGGCCGCGCGGTACGCCGCCACGCCGGCGAGCGGCGACGTGCCCCAGATCACCGGGAGCGGGTCGGCGTACTTCAGCGCGAGGTCCTTGGCCGGGTTGAGGAACGACTCCTTCGCCGGCTTGTACCGCTCGGTCAGCACGTCGAGCAGGTCGGCCGCCGCGTCGAGCTCCGGCCGCGGCGCGCGGCAGATGCCGAGGACGTCGCCGAGCACGAGGACCGGGACCGCCAGCGACCAGAGCCGGGCGCGCGGCACGCCCCCGGGCTGGACCGGCACGTGCGGCCCCCGGCCGCGGGCGCCGAGGTCGGCGAGCGGCGAGTCGGCGGCGCCGACGGTGACGATCCGCACGCCGCGGCGGACGGCCTCCTCGGCGGCGTTCAGCGTCTCCTCGGTACGGCCGCTGCAGGACACCGCGACGACGACGTCGGCCGCGCCGACCCAGGCCGGGAGGCCGTAGCCGCGGTGCGTCACGACGGGGACCGGGGAGGCGCTGCCGGCGACGGCGGCGAGGACGTCGCCGGAGATGCCGGAGCCACCCATGCCGGTGACGACGACGGCGCGCGGGCGACCCTCGGCGGAGACCCGGCCGAGGTCGGCCTCGTACGCCGCCGTCATCGCGGCGCGGAACAGCGCGGGCGCCGCCGCGACCTCGCGCACCATGCCGCCCGGGTCGGCGGCCTCGATGTCGGCGGGCTCGTCCAGCAGGTACTCGTTGACCGTCACTTGGTGGGCGTGGCCTCGTCGATCAGCAGCACGGGGATGCCGTCGCGGACCGGGTAGCGGAGGCCGCAGCCGGTGCAGTCGAGCGCCGACTCGGCGTCGTTGCGCGCCAGCGGGGCGTGGCAGGACGGGCAGGCGAGCAGTTCGAGCAGGGTCTCGTCTAGCTCCACGGGTGGCCCTTTCTAGGATCGGACGATCGCGAGCACCTCGTCGCGCACGCGCGCCATCGTCGCCTCGTCGGCGGCCTCGGCGTTGAGGCGCAGGAGCGGCTCGGTGTTGGACGGGCGCAGGTTGAACCACCAGTCGGCGGCGCTGACCGTGAGCCCGTCGAGGTGGTCGACCTCGACGCCCTCGCGGCCGGCGAACGCCTCCTCGACCCGCCGCGCGGCGGCCGCGGCGTCGGCGACGCGGGAGTTGATCTCGCCGGAGGCGGCGTAGCGGTCGTACGACGCCAGCAGCGCGGACAGCGGGCCGTCCTGCGCGCCGAGGCTCGCCAGGACGTGGAGCGCGGCGAGCATCCCGGAGTCGGCGCGCCAGAAGTCGCGGAAGTAGAAGTGGCCGCTGTGCTCGCCGCCGAAGACGGCGTTGGTCCGCTTCATCTCCTCCTTGATGAAGGAGTGGCCGACGCGGGTGCGGACCGGCGTGCCGCCGTTCTCGCGGATCACCTCGGGGACGGTGCGCGAGCAGATCAGGTTGTGGATCACCGCAGAGCCGGGCTCGCGCCGCAGCTCGCGCTCGGCGACGAGGGCGGTGATCGCGGACGGCGAGACGAGGCCGCCGCGCTCGTCCACGACGAAGCAGCGGTCGGCGTCGCCGTCGAACGCGAGGCCGCAGTCGGCGCCGTGCTCGAGGACCGCCTTCTGCAGGTCGACGAGGTTGGCCGGCTCGATCGGGTTGGCCTCGTGGTTGGGGAACGTGCCGTCGAGCTCGAAGTACAGCGGCACCAGCTCGATCGGCAGCCCCTCGAACACCGCGGGGACAGTGAGCCCGCCCATGCCGTTGCCGGCGTCCGCGACGACCTTGAGCGGACGGATCGCGCGGAGGTCGACCAGCGAGTGCATGTGCGCGGCGTACTCGCCGAGGAGGGGGCGTTCGGTCGTCGTGCCCCTGGTGTCCTTGGGCGGCGGGCCGCCGGCGTTGACGCTGTCGCGCAGCGTGGCGAGGCCGGTGTCCTGGCCGACGGGGGCGGCGCCGGCGCGGCAGAGCTTGATGCCGTTGTACTGCGCCGGGTTGTGGCTCGCGGTGAACATCGCGCCGGGCAGGCCGAGCGAGCCGGAGGCGAAGTAGAGGAGGTCGGTGCTGGCGAGGCCGGTGAGGACCGCGTCGACGCCCTGGCTGGTCACGCCCTCGGCGAACGCGGTGGCGAGGTCGGGGGAGGTCGGCCGCATGTCGTAGCCGATGACGATCGCGGGGCCGCCGACCAGCTCGGCGAACGCCGCCCCGAACATCCGCGCGATGTCGGCGTCCAGCTCGTCGGGGACGACGCCGCGGACGTCGTACGCCTTGACGATCGCGGAGACGTCGGGCACGTTCGCTCGCTTCCGGGGGCCGGTGACGGGACCGGCCGATGCTACCCGGAGCGGCGGCTACTTCTTGCGACCGGCCAGCGAGAGCACGCGGGAGAGCGGGAGCCGCTCGCCGCCGGAGACGTACGACTTGTGCTCGCAGCGGTGGCACGACGTGAAGTCGACGACGTCGCCCTCGGCCATGGTGATGCTGATGCGGGTGACGGAGGGGCTGGCGCAGGACTCGCAGTGTGCCGACATGCGGAGGACTCCCGGGGGGAAGTGGCGGATACCCGGTCTTGATCGGCCGTACGGGTGAATTCCTTGAGCGTCCGAGGGAGAGATGGCCCGTTCGGGCCATGCGCGGGGGGCGGGCGGGCCTCGTTCTGTGAAGATCGCCACGCGGGAGGGTGCGGCCCGGGCCGCACAGAACGGGTCCGGCCCGGCGCGCGGGGGGCGGCGCGCGCGGGGGGCGGCGCGAGCGGGGGGCGGGGGGCGGGGGGCGGGGCGGGGCGGGCCGGCGCGCGCGGCGGTCAGCGCAGGACGCGGAGGTGGCCCCGGCGGGTGGCCTCGATGCCCTCGTACGTGCTCCGCGCGGCCTCGCGCACGGCGTCGGCCAGCGCCTCGAGGTCGTCGGTCGTCGGCTGGTGCACGACCGGCGGGCCGTCGTGGCGCACGACCTCCCAGCCGCGCGGGGCGGTGAGCCGGGCGGCGTGCGCCTCGCACAGGTCGTACGAGTGCGGCTCGTGCGCGGCGGCGAGCGGGCCGACGACGGCCTGCGACTGCGCGTAGACGTAGGTCAGCGTGGCGACCGCGGCGTCCGTGCACGCCGTGCGCGAGCAGCGTCGGGAGAGGCTCACGGGCGAACGGTAACGGGTGGCGGGAGCGTTCGGGGCCGTTTCCGGCGTCGTGTCGTGCCGATGATGACGGGCGCGTGGACCCGTCCGACGCGGAGGTGGAGGCGGCGCTGCGCGCGGCGCCGGCCGGCGCGTGGCACGCACTCGCGGCCGCGGTCGAGGCCGTGGCGACGGCCGGCCCCCCGGCGGCCTGGGCACGTGGCCGCCGCACGGCGGCTGCTCGCCTGGCACGACTCATTAGGGTGACCCGCGTGGGCAGCGACTCGGCGCGGGCGCGGCGCGGGCGGCGGGACCGCCGCGGCCGCGGGCTGCGCGGGCCGCTGGCGCCGCCGCACCTGCCGCTGTCGCGGACCCCGGCCGAACGCTTCGACGACCTCGTGCTCGACGCCGTCGAGCACCTGGAGGAGCAGTGGGCGGCCGAGATCGAGGACCTGGAGTTCGCGGTCGAGGACGTGCCGCCGCCGGACGCGATCGTGGACGACGTGGTGCCGCTGTCCCGCACGGTGCCCGCGACGCCGGGGCACCCGGCGCGGATCGTGGTGTTCCGCCGGCCGGTCGAGGCGCGCGCGGTGGACCCCGCCGACCTCGCCGACCTGGTGCTCGACGTCGTCGTCACGGAGGTCGCGCGCGAGCTGGGCATCGACCCCGACGTCCTGGACCCGCCCGACGAGGACTAGGCCTCCGGGCGCCGGTCGGGCAACGCCGCCGCCGGGTCGACGCCGACGAACGGCACGTCGTAGCCCGCCGTCGGCTGCGTCACCAGCGCCTGCGCGGTGAGCAGCGGGCCGCGGCCGCCGTACTCGTAGATGACCCGGCTCGCGTAGATCGGCGGCGGGTCCTCGGCGATCGGCGTGACGACGACGGCGACGAGGTCGTTCTTGCGGAGCTGCTGGTAGCGCCAGGTCACGAGCCGGCCGTGCGGGATCAGGACGATGCGGCTCTCGGGCTCGCCCTTCGCGCCGTTGCGGAGCAGGGTCGTGACCCGGACGCGCGCGCCGCCGGCGGGCGCGCTGAGCAGCAGCACGCAGTCCATGTCCTCGCCGGTCCGCGCCTCGGTGACGAGGGTAGGCCCGTCGATCGGGGTCGCCGGGCCGACGTACGCGATCTCCCGGATCTTGGTGAACCGCGCCCGGCTCTCCGCGAACGCCGTCGCGAACACCGGCCCGCCCTCGGACTCGATCCGGATGCCGGTGGGCGCCTGCGACTTCTCGCCGGTGCGCTGGTTGGTGGTCTCGGTGACCTTGGTGAAGTCGAGCGACACCGGCTTCCCCGGCTGCACCTCGACGTCCTCGAACCCGACGGGAACGATCTGCTCGCCCGGCAGCGTGAACTGGATCCGCAGGTGCACCGGGTCGTCGCCGGGCGCGTGCACGTAGAGCTTGCGGAAGCCCTGCGCGCTGCCGGGCACGCCGGGCAGGTCCACGGTCTCCGCCGGCGAGAGCAGGCGGGGCAGCCAGTCCACGCCCAGCGGCGTCGTGCCGGTCTGCCGCTGCACCCGTACGGCCGGCGCGACGCGGCCCTCGCGGGCGACCACGCGGATCGCCAGCATCGGCTCGTCAGGCGCGAGCTGCGCGAGGTCCTTCGGCTCGCGGCCGCGCGGCTTCACGACGACGCCGTCGAGCTGCGGGATGTCGATGAGGCCGTTGCGGCCGTAGAGCTCGACCTTGACCAGCGCCGCGTCGTCGTACGGGTTCACCAGGACGAGCTGGCTGTCGGTGCCGAGCGTCGTCGCCGCGCCGACGAACCACGACTCGGCGGCCGGCGGCTCGCACCGCGTGCCGGCCCAGCCGCGCCGGATGCCGTCGGCGCCGCGGCTGACCTGCTCGACCTCGAGGCCGCCGGCCACGCCACCCGACGCGGTGACGACGGCGGCGACGTTGGCGTCCGAACGCAGCGGCAGCGCGCCGACCCGCGCGCCCTCGTTCAGCACGACGGCGCCGAGCCCGACGCCGGGCTCCAGCTTCGCGGCGCGGACGGTGACCTCGCCGGGGATCGCGACGCCGGCGGTGAGCCGCGTGACGACGTCGGTGCCGCTCTTCACCAGCTCGGGGCAGACCGCGAGGACGCCGTCGACCGGGCGCACGTCGTGCAGCAACGGCGCGCCGGCCGCGGGCCGCGCGGGCGTGCGGTCGACGAGCAGCCCGGCGCCGAGCAGCGCGACGACGGCGAACAGGGCGTACGGCGGGCGTCTCATGACACGGTCCTGACGTTGCCGGTGCCGGCGAGCACCGGCTCCTCCTCGGCCTCCTCGGGCTCCGGCTCGGGCTCGTCGTCGCCGCGGCGTACCGGCGGCGCGGCGAGCACGAGCGCGACGAGCAGCAGCACGCCCTGCACGGCGAGCGACGCGGTGCGCGAGGAGCCGTCGTGGCGCACCCGCACGGTGCCGCCGGCCTCGGGCAGCTCGAAGCCCTGCGCCCAGCCGTAGAGCGTGACGCGCTTCAACGGCCTGCCGTCCAGCGTCGCCTCCCACCCGGGGTGCGCGCGCTGGGCGAGCGCGAGCACGCGGCCCGGCTGCCCGCCGGGGACCGCCCGGCCGTCGCGCACGGCGAGCGGCGGGTCGAGCCGGAGCTGGTCGCGCGAGGCGACCCGGCCCTCGCGGGCGGGCGCGGCCGCGCTGGGCGGCAGCACGGTGAGCCGGGCCGCGGGCGTGAGCGTGCGCCAGACCCGCACGTCGCCCTGGAAGTTCACCCGGGCGAGCCCGGCCTGCGCGTCGAGGCCCGCCGCCACGAACGCCGGCACCGGGTCCGGCACCGCGACGAACTTCACGCCGAACGTCGCCAGCGCCTCGGCCGCGTCGCTGCCGCGCGGCACCGCGAGGTCGCCGACGATCCGGTCGAGCGCGCGCATGGTGACCGGCGTCCGGGGCAGCTCGGCGTCGCCGAAGCCGGGGCCGCGGGGCGAGGAGAGGACGTAGCCGACGCTGCCGTCGGCGCGCGGGCGCAGCCACAGGACGCGGGTGCCGGGGTCGCGTTCGAGCTGGGAGAGCGCGGCGGCGGGCAGCGCGGCCGGCACCCGGCGGTCGAGCGGGTCCTGCGCGCCGCGCGCGACCCACGCGCCGGCCGCGACGAGCGGGCCGACGGCGGCGAGCAGCGCGACCAGCGCGGCGGCGGGCTGCCGCCAGCCGAACGACCGGGCGGCGAGGCGCTCGCGGGAGCCGTCGGCGGCGAGGATGCCCGCGCCGGCCAGCGCGGCGGCGGCGACGGCGAGCGGGACGCCGGCGTAGCCGCGGTCGAGGCCGCCGGTGCCGCGGGCGGTGACGTAGGCGAGGCCGTACGCCACCAGCGCCACGGCCCAGCAGGAGAGCGCGCCGGCCGCGCGGCGTTCGCGGACGAGCGCGGCGAGCGCGGCGAGCACCAGGCCGGCGGTCGCGACGGCGGCGGGGACGGCGGCGTTGCCGGGGCGCAGCAGGAGCAGGTCGCTCGCGGAGGGGACGCCGTCCGGCGCGGTGCCGCCGAGGAGCAGCCGCGGCGTCGTGAGCAGCCGCAGCGACCACGGGAACAGCACCGCGAGCGCGGTGGCCAGCGCCAGCGCGACGGCGGCGATCCGGCGGACGGCGCCCGCCCGGCTGGCCGGCGTGGCGGACAGCAGCACGACGAGCGCGCCGGCGGCGAGCGGGAGCGCGGCGAGCAGCCAGAGCTGCGGCGCGAACGCCGTCGCGAGCGCGAGCCCGACGCCCGTGGCGAACGGCCGCCGCCACCCGCCGTAGCGCGGGTCCTCGGCCAGCAGCCGGTGCCCGGCGAGCAGCAGCGGCGGCGCGGCGACGAGCGCGACGGCGGCGTCGAGGTGGCCGGTGGCAATCGCGCCGGTGGCGACGGGGACGAGCGCGTAGGCGACGCCGGCCCAGAGCTTGAGCGGCAGCGAGGCCGTGACGCGGCCGGCCGAGAGGTAGGCCGACACGCCGGCCAGCGGCACGCAGCCGAGCAGCAGCACGTCGAGCGCGAGCCACGGCTTGCCGAGGAACACCGACGCGAGGCCGGCGAGCACCGCGACGGCGGGCGTGGCCGGGCTGGCCGAGCCGGCACCGACGGAGTCGCGCCAGGAGGCGCCGTACGTGCGGGCCAGGTCGCTCGCGCCCTCCGGCACCGGCAGCAGCGCGCCGCCGACCAGGCTGCCGCCGCCGAGCAGGTGCCGCGCGGCGAGCAGGGTGAGCGCGGTGAGCGACAGGAACAGCGCGAGCCCAGGCCGGGCGAGCAGCGCGGCGCCGACGCTGCGGCGGCGCGGCTCCTCGGCCTCCTCGTCGTTCTCGTCGAACGCCGTCTCTCCCCCGCCGCCGGTGGCCCAGTCGGCGAACTGCTCGAAGTACCCGCGCAACCGCGCGGTGCGGCCGGCGAACAGGGTGCGTACCGCTGCCCAGGGCGCCCGCCGGGTGGCTTTGCGCGCGCGGCGGGCGCGGAGCAGCTCGGGGATGTGGGTGACGTTCCAGGCGACGGCGGCGACCTCGTCGCGGGCCGCGCCGACCTGGCGGGTCAGCAGGAAGCCGACCGTGCGCAGGACCGCGCCGAGCAGCAGTCGTGGCGCGGCGGCGACGGCGTTGAGGGCGGGGAGGTTGGCGAGCAGGACGAACAGCGCGTGCCGCCGGTCGACGCCGTGCGCGCTGCCGTGCGTGGCGTCGAGGCGGCGCCGGCCGAGCGTCGCGGCGCGGGCGTGCCGTACGCGCGCGGCCGGCAGCACGACGACGCGGTGCCCGGCCGCCGCCGCGCGCCAGCCGAAGTCCACGTCGTCGCGGAACAGCGGCAGGCGCACGTCGTAGCCGCCCAGCTCGTCCCACGCTCGGCGGCGTACCAACGCGCCGGCCGAGCCGACCGCGAGCACGTCGCGGACCGCGTCGTGCTGGCCCTGGTCGAACTCGCGGCGTTCCAGGCCCGTCTCGCGGCGGCCCGCGCGGTCGATCGTGACGCCGACCTCGACCAGCAGGCGGGGGTCGTCCCAGTCCCGCGCCTTCGGGCCGAACACCGCGACGCTCGGCATCTCCTCGGCCGCGTCGACCAGGCGGGCGAGCGCGTCCGCCTCCGGCGCGGAGTCGTCGTGCAGCAGCCACACCCACTCGACCGGCTCGCTCGGCGTCTCGGCGTCGCTGCCCCGGCGGCGCGGCAGCGGCCCGAACGGCGCCACCGCGTCCGCGTGCGCGACCCCGGCCGCGACGGCGGCGGCGTAGCCGGTGTCGCGGGCCAGGGTGAGGACGTTCGCCTCGCCGAGCGCCGCGCGGAGCAGGTCGCCGGAGCCGTCCTCGCTGCCGGTGTCGACGCCGACGACCCGCTGCGCGACCCGCGCCTGCGCCTGCAGCGCGGCGAGGACGTCGGGCAGCCAGCGCGCGCCGTCGTGCGCGACGACGACGGCGGTCACCCGGTGGTGCGGGTGCGCCAGCCGAACGCGCGGGGGCATGACCCTCCGAAGGGTGAGCGAGGCCGTGGGAAGGGCCGGGCAGACACGCCCGACGACGCAGAAGAGTAGTCGCGTCCGGCCTGGCGCTCACATCGGGGCTACTGGGCCGCCGGGGGGCGGCGTGGAACCGCGCCGTCTGAGGTGGTGGCTGGCAAGGCGGAGCCGGAGCGCGTGCTGGTAGCACGCGCGACGGCGACAACGCCGCCAGCCGCCGCGTCAGGCGGTGCGGCGCTTGAGGCGGCGGCGTTCGCGTTCGGAAAGTCCCCCCCAGATGCCGAAGCGCTCGTCGTGCGCGAGGGCGTACGCCAGGCACTCGGCCTTGACCTCGCAGCCGACGCAGATCTTCTTGGCCTCCCTCGTGCTGCCGCCCTTCTCCGGGAAGAACGCCTCGGGGTCGGTCTGCGCGCAGAGGGCGCGCTCCTGCCAGGCCATCTCCTCGTCGAGCTCGTTCTCGAGCTCGATCAGCGGCAGGCTCATGACGCCTCCATCCGCGGGGCCCTGGCCCCGGTCGGCGACCGCGCTCCCACCCGAGCGCGGGGTCGTTCGCGCCGTCTCGACGTCCGCGACACGCGGGCGAGGTTGCGAGGCGAATGACATGGGTGAAATTACAGTGCTGGACGGTGGATCAGTCAAGGTGGAGTTATCGCCTGGGCACGCTCCGTAGTGACGCGTGGGGCTGATGTGACTCGTGGGGCGGTCGCCGGTTGCCGGATCAGGTTAGGGGTACCTAATCTGGCGCTGTGTACGTGTGCCACTGCCGTGCCGTGACCGACCGGGCGATCCGCGCCGCGGTCGAGGCCGGCGCGCGCACCGTCGAGGACGTCGGCCGCACGTGCGAGGCGGGCACCACCTGCGGGTCGTGCCACCCGGAGATCCAGCGGCTGCTCGCCGAGCGTCACGCCAACGCCGCGTGGTGGGAGTCGGCGGCGGTCTAGGGTCCGTGCCATGAAGGGACACCCGGACGTTCTCGAGCTCCTCAACGACGTGCTGACCGCCGAGCTCACGGCGATCAACCAGTACTTCGTCGACTCCCGCATGATCGGGAACTGGGGCTACGGCAAGCTCGCCGCGAAGTTCTACGAGGACTCGATCGACGAGATGCGCGACGCCGACAAGCTCATCGAGCGGATCCTCTACCTCGACGGTGTCCCCAACCTCCAGCGGCTCGGGACGGTGCGCGTCGGCGAGACCGTTCCGGAGAAGCTCCAGCTCGCGCTGCAGGTCGAGCGCGAGGCGATCACCCGCCTGAACGCCGCCGTCGCGCGCTGCGTCGAGGTCGGCGACAACGGCACGCGGGAACTGTTCGTGTCGATCCTCACCGGCGAGGAGGAGCACGCCGACTGGCTCGAGACGCAGCTCTCGCTGGTCGAGTCGCTCGGCGAGGCGTTGTACCTGGCCGAGCAGGTCTAGCCGGCGTCAGCCGCGGCGCCGGAGGCCGCGGCGGGGCCGTACGGCGGCGGCGAACGCGTCGACGGCCGCCGTGCCGGCGTCGGGCTGCTCGTCCGCCGCCGCGGCGGCGAACGCGGCCGCCGGGTCCGTCTCGTCCGGCGCGCTGAACGCCGCCGTCGGCTCGTTCGCCGGGTCGGGCGCCGGCTCCGGTGCCGCCGGCTCGGCCGCGGGCGGCTCGGGCTCGGCGGGGGGCGGGGCCGGTGCCGTGGCGGCGTCGATCGCGGCGGCCGGGGAGGCGACCTCGGGCATCGCCTCCACGCGGGCCCGCCTGGTGGCGGGCTTGCGGGCGGGCTTCGCGGCGGCCTTCTCGGCGGGCTTGTCCGCCGGCTTCTCGGCGGGCTTCTCCGCGGCCTTGGCGGGGGCCTTCTTCGCGGGCTTGGCGGGCGCCTTGCGCACCTTCGGCAACGCCGCCTCGGTCGCCGCCTCCGCGGCCGCGGCCACCGGCTCGGCCGGCGCCTCGGCCGGCGCCGCCGGGGCGGCGGGCTTCGCGGGCTTGGCCGCCACCTTGGCGGCGGGCTTGGCCGGCTTCGCCGCGGGCTTCGCGGGCTTCGCCGCGGCCTTGGCGGCGGCCTTCGCCGGCTTGGCGGGCTTCGCGGGCTCCCGCCGCGCGAACGCCGACGCCTCCGCCGGCTCCCCGGCCGCTTCCTCGCCCGCCGCGGCGGCCGCGGCGGCGGCGGCCTCGGCGGCCAGCTCCGTGGGCCACTTCACCGGCGCGGGCGGCTCGGCCACCTCCGACACGGCCGGGGTCTCCAACGGCGGCGCGGGCGACGCCACCGGTGGCGCGGCCGGCGTCTCCGCCGCGGGCGGCGCCACGACGAGCGGCACCGGCGGCGGCGCGGCCTGCCCCTCCTTCTGGCGGCGCCAGCGTTCGGCGTCGCGCTTCTGCGCCGCGCGCTCGCGCGAGGTCTGCAGCATGTCGGCGAGGCCGCGGCGTTCCTTCGGCCGCAGCCCCTGCGCGAAGTCCTCCAGCAGCTCGTGCAGGATCCGGTCACGCGCGTCCTCGAGCTCCATGTCGCGCTCGGCGAGGTACTGCAGCAACGCCTCCCCCGCCGACCCGAGCCGCTGCGTTCCCTCGGCGAGCTGCGTCCGCGAGTCGAGCACGCTCTCCTGCGTCTCGCGCAGCGCGCCGCGCAGCGCCTCGATCTCGCGCCCCATTCGCCCGCGGAACTCGTCCAGCTCGGCCGCGGCCGCCGCGTGCGCCTCCTCGACCACGCGCCGGGCGACCTCGACCCAGGACTCCTCCAGGCGGCCGAGCACGGTCTTCGTGTCGGCCGACGCCTTGGCCAGCGACGCGATCTGCTTGGTGGCGCCGTCCAGCTCGTGCGCGTGCACGTCGATGCCGCGCTTGATCTCGGCGATCCGGCTCTGCGTGGTGCGGTCGTTCGCGGTGAGCAGCTCGGCCGTCTCGGCGGTGCCCTCGCGCACGGCGGCGGCGAGCTCCGTACGCAGCCCGCCCAGCTCCTCGACGATCTGCCGGCGGACGCCCTCCACCAGCTCGCCCAGCGACTCGCGCAGCTCGCCCAGCAGCGCGGTGGTCTCCTCGCGCGCGGCGGCGACCTGCTCCTCGTGGGCGGCACGCGACTCGGCGAGCTGCTCCTGGTGCGCGGCCCGGGCCTCGGCGACCTGCTCCTCGTGCGCCGCCCGCGCGGCCGCGACCTGCTCCTCCTGCGCGGCCCGCGCCTGCTCCAAGAGGTCCCGCTGCTCGGCGAGCTGCGCGCGGATCTCCTCCGCGGTACGCCGCCCGTCCTCCGCGACCGACGCGGCGGTGCGGTTCAGGTCGGCGACGAGGCGGTTGATGCCGTCCTCGATGTTCGTGCCGACCTCGTCCAGGTGGTCGTCGTGCGCGTCGCGCGCGTCGGCGAGCGCCTGGCCGACGGACGTGCCGAGCGCGGTGAGGCTGCGTTCGACCGACCCGGCGAACGCGTCGATCGCGTCGCGCATGGACGACGCGAGGCCGCCGATCGACTCGCCGAGGCGCATCACGACGTCGTCGTCCGACGCGTGCGCGGCGTCCAGCAACGTGGCCGCGCTGTCCGCCGTACGGTCCGCCACGAAGTCGCGCAGCTCGTCGGTCTTCGCCGCGAACGCGCTCGACAGCGCGCCGACGTCGCGGGCGAGGGCGGAGAGGCGTTCGGCCGTGGTGCTGGCGCCGTCGCGGGCGAACGCCTCCAGGCGCTCCGCCACGCCGTCCAGCGTGTCCTCCAGCGCGGCCAGCCGCGCCTCGAGCGGCTGCGCCTGCTCGTCCAGCGCGGACGACAGCGCGCCGACCCGCTCGGCGACCGGCGCGACGGCGGACTCGACCCGCTCGCCCACCTCGCCGCGCAGCGTGCCGAGGTCACCGCTGATGTCGCCGCGCAGGGTGCCGACGTCGTTGCTCAAGGACCCGACGTCCCCGCGCAGGGTGCCGAGGTCGGTGCTCAGCGACCCGACGTCGCCGCGCAGCGTTCCGAGGTCCCCGCTCAACGTCCCCACGTCACCCCGCAGCGACCCCACCGCGTCGCGCAGCGACGCGACGTCGCCGCGGACGTCGCCGATCTCGCGCCGCAGGTCGCCGACGGCGGCGAGCAGCTCGCGTTCGGTGCGCGACTCCTCGGCGGCCGCGGCGGCGAGCGCCTCGATCCGGCGCGACAGCGCCTCGGGCGCGGTGGTCGCGCCTCCCCAGCCTTCGCTCATGTCGACCCCGGCTCTCGGGCCGGGCGCCAACCCGGCCGACCCATGCGCGCTGTGGTTCAGCAGTCGCCCGCGAGTATAGGAACAGGGGGACCCGCTGCCGAGCACATGCGAGGCTGCGATCCGGCCGTGTCATCCCAGCCCCGCCCGAGGAGGTCGCGCTGCGCGCCGACGACCTCCCTCCCGACCTGCTGGACGCCGCCCGCCGCGGCGAGCCCGCGGGGATCGAGGCGGTCTACCGCAGGTACGCGCCGGCGGTGCTCGCGTGGTTCCGGTCGCGGGTCGGCGACGGGCACCTCGCGGAGGACCTGACCGGCGACGCATTCGTCGCGGTGATCGCCGCGCTGCCGCGCTACGAGGGCGGGCCGGAGGCGTTCGCCGGCTGGCTGTTCACGCTCGTGCGGCGGGACTTCGTGGACCACCTGCGGCGGCGCGAACGCCGCCCCGAGACGCCGCACGAGTCCCCCGGCGAGCTGCTGAACGAGACCGCGCCCGACGCCGCCGAGGAGGTGCTCGCGCGGGCCGATGCCGACCGGGTACGGGCCGCGCTCGCCCAGCTCTCCCCGGACCAGCAGGAGGTGCTGGCGCTGCGCGTCGTGGCCGGGCTGACGGCGCCGGAGGTGGCCGCGATGACCGGCCGGACCGTGGGCGCGGTGAAGGCGTTGCAGCACCGCGGGCTGGACTCGCTCGGGCGGCTGCTCGGCAAGCCCCGCGACCCGTATCCCCGCAAGGCGAGCCGGCGCCTGTGAGCACGTGACCGACTCCCCCGGGTACTCCGACCTCGAGCGCGCGCTCGAGTCGTTGACCGTGCCCGAGGACGTCGCCGCGCGGCACCTCGCACGACTCTCCGCCGCCGTCTCCGCCGCCGCACCCGCCCCGAACGTCGTCCCGCTGCGCCGCCCGCGCCGCCTCGGCGTCCGTGCCGCCGCCGCGGGTGTCGTCGTCACCGGCGTGCTCGTCTCCGGCGCCGGCGTCGCCGCCGCGTCGACGGCCCGCCCGGGCGACGCGCTGTACGGCGTCAAGACCGCCCGCGAGCGCGTCCAGCTCGCGATGACCCGCGAGGGCGAGAGCCGCGCGCGGCTGGAGCTGCGGCTGGCCCGCACCCGCCTCGCCGAGGCGGCCGAGCTGCTCCGCGAGGGCGACGTGCACCGCGCCGTCACGACGCTGGCCCGCGCCGACGCGGCGCTCGCGTCGGCGGCCGCGCAGGGCGGCGACCAGGTCGACGCCGAGGTGTCCGAGGAGCTGGACCGCCGGGTCGTCGTGCTCGCCGGGCTGCTCGACGGGGGCCTCCCCGAGAGCGCCGCCGACGCGGCCCGCGAGGCCGTCGGCCGCGCGCTCGACCGCGGCGCGGGCCGTGCCAACGGCCCCGCCGTCACCCCGCCCGCCGGCGGCAAGCCGACGCCCGGGCCGCACGCGACCGAGCCGCAGCAGCCCGACCCGCGGCACGGCCCCCCGGCGGACCGCCCCGGCCGCGGCGCCCACCGGACCGGCCGCCCGACCGCGTCCCCGTCGCGCTCCGGCCGCTAGCGCGGTCGCGGCGCGCTGCGCCGGCGCTACACCAGCGGTAGCGCGACCCGCCGCGCCGCGGCGAGCCGCTCCTCGGCCGGCACGCCGTAGGTCGTCGTCCGCTGCCGCGCCGGCCGCCCCGCGCTCGCCGCGATCGCCTCGAGGTCCTCGACCGACTTCCGGCTCCCGTACGACGATCCCGCCATCCGGCTGATCGTCTCCTCCATCAACGTGCCACCGAGGTCGTTGACCCCGCCGCGCAGCACGTCGCGGCAGCCGTCGGGGCCGAGCTTCACCCAGGACGCCTGGATGTTCGCGATGCGGCCGTGCAGCAGCAACCGGGCCATCGCGTGGACCGCGCGGTTGTCGCGGTGCGTCGGGCCGGGCCGCGCGACGCCCGCCAGGTACAGCGGCGCGTTCTGGTGGACGAACGGCAGCGGCACGAACTCGGTGAACCCGCCCGTCTCGTCCTGGATGCGGGCCAGCAGCCGCAGGTGCGCGAGCCAGTGCGGCGGCGCGTCCACGTGGCCGTACATCATCGTGCTGGTGGTCGGGATGCCGAGCCGGTGCGCCGTCGTCACGACCTCGACCCACGTCGCCGCCGGCAGCTTCCCCTTGGTCAGCACCCAGCGCACGTCGTCGTCGAGGATCTCCGCCGCCGTCCCGGGCAGCGAGTCGACGCCGGCCTCGCGCGCCTTGGTCAGCCAGTCGGCGATCGACAGGCCGGTGCGGTTGGCGCCGTTGACGACCTCCATCGGGCTGAACGCGTGCACGTGCAGCTCGGGCGCGCGGCGCTTCACCTCCGCCGCGATGTCGAAGTACGCCGTCCCGGGCAGGTCCGGGTGGATGCCGCCCTGCATGCACACCTCGGTCGCGCCCGCGTCCCAGGCCTCGGCGGCGCGGTCGCCGACCTCGGCGACCGACAGCGTGTACGCGTCGGCGTCGGTGCGCCGCTGGGCGAACGCGCAGAAGCGGCAGCCGGTGTAGCAGACGTTCGTGAAGTTGACGTTGCGGTTGACGACATACGTCACGTCGTCGCCGGCCGCGGCGCGGCGTACGTCGTCGGCGAGCGCGCACAGCGCGTCCAGCGCCGCGCCGTCCGCGCCGAACAGTGCCAGCGCGTCGGCATCGCTCAGCCCGGCCGGGTCGTCGGCCGCGTGCCGCAGCGCCGCGCGTACGTCGGCGTCGAGTCGTTCCGGGGCGGCGGTCGCGGCGGGCGCCGCGGGCACCCGCAAGGCTGCCCAGTCGCCGTAGACCCCGTCGTCGCGCATCCCCGAGCGGCGGCCCTCGGTGTCGATCGCGACGTGCAGGTCGGCGCGGCCGCTGGTGACCGGCGCGTCCGGCTCCTGCCAGGGCCGGCCCTCGGGCAGTACGCCCTCCCGCGCCAGGCCGTCGTCACCGGCCAGCGCGCGGACGTGCGGGACCACGCGCGGGTCGAGCCACGGGTCCGGGCGCAGCACGTACTCGGGGTAGGCCGTCAGCCGCTCGCGCAGCACGTACCCGGCCGCCGCGGTCTCGGCGGCCAGCGCGTCGATCGCGGGCCAGGGGCGTTCCGGGTTGACGTGGTCGGGCGTGACCGGGGACACGCCGCCCCAGTCGTCGATGCCGGCGTCGAGGACGCGGCGGTACTCGCCGGCGACGAGGTTCGGCGGCGCCTGGAGGTGGACGCGCGGGCCGAGCACCAGCCGCGCGACCGCGACGGTGGCGACCAGGTCGTCCAGCTCGGCGTCCGGGCGCGCGCGCATGGCGGTGTCGTCCTTGGCACGGAAGTTCTGGACGATCACCTCCTGCACGCCGCCGTACCGGCGGGCGACGCCGCGGATCGCGAACAGGCTCTCCACGCGTTCGCCGCGCGTCTCGCCGATCCCGACGAGGATGCCGGTGGTGAACGGCACCGCCTGCCGCCCCGCGTCCTCCAGCACCCGCAGCCGGACCGCCGGCTCCTTGTCGGGGCTGCCGTAGTGCGGCCCGTCCGGCTCCGACCAGAGCCGCGTCGCGGTCGTCTCCAGCATCATGCCCATGCTCGGCGCGACCGGCTTGAGCCGGCCGAGCTCCTGCCAGGTGAGCACGCCGGGGTTGAGGTGCGGCAGCAGCCCGGTCTCCTCCAGCACGCGGACCGCCATCGCGCGGAGGTAGCCGAGCGTGGAGTCGTAGCCGTGCGCGTCGAGCCAGGCCCGGGCCTGCGGCCAGCGCTCCTCCGGGCGGTCGCCGAGCGTGAACAGCGCCTCCTTGCACCCGTACGCCTGCCCCTCGCGCGCGATGGCGAGCACCTCGTCGGGGCTCAGGTACGGCGCGGCCAGGCGGCCCGGCGTCGTCGCGAACGTGCAGTAGTGGCAGCGGTCGCGGCAGAGCCGGGTCAGCGGGACGAACACCTTGCGCGAGTACGTCACCGTCCGCCCGTGGCCCGCGTCGGCGACGCGGCGCGCGGACGCGCAGAGGTCGGCGAGGTCGTCGCCGCGCGCGTGCAGCAGGACCGTGGCCTCGGCCTCGTCGAGCGCCACGCCGTCGCGCGCGCGGCGCAGCGCGCGGCGGAGCGCGTCGGGGCTCGGACGGTCCACCGGCGCAGCGTACGTCGTCGGCCCGCCGCGCCCCGCCGCGCCTCCGCCCGCGGCCGGCGCGCGGAGTCGCGCGGGGGTCCGTGCGCGCGTGGTCGCGCGGCGCGGTCAGCGCAGCGTGACGGCGAGCACCGCCGCGCCCGAGGCGGCGTACAGCAGGAACGCCGCCGGGTCGCGCGCGCGCACGCCCCGCACCCGCCGCGCGAGCGCCCACGCGCCGGCCAGCGCGCCGGCCGTGACGACGGCCCAGGCGAGCACTTGCTGGACGGCCGTGCCCCACGGGTTCACGTCCACGGCCCGCACGTCGCCGAGCCCGCCGAGCAGCCGCCAGCCGCGCCCGAACGGGTCCCCCGCCAGCGCCGGCGCGAGCTGCGCCGCCACGAGGGCGCGCCGCAGCACCGCCGCGACGGCGAGTGCCGCGACGAGCGGGACGAGCGCCGCCTCAGCGCTTCCGGCCGCGCCTCGCCGGCGCGCCCACACCGACGCGGCGACCGCGAGCGCGGCGCAGCCGAGCACGGCGGCGAACGTCGCGAGGCGGGTCCAGACGACGGCGTCGTCCGAGACGGCGACCCGGCCCCACGCGGAGGTGAGCCGCAGCCGCGCGAACGCCGTCCCGCCGAACGCCGCGCCCAGCAGCGCCGCCGCGCCGTCCGGCGGCACCCACGAACGCAGCCCGCCGCGCCGCAGCCGCCCGGTCCACGTGACGAGCCGGCCGACGGCGTCGGCGCGGGGGAGGCAGCGTTCGCGGCCGAACGCCACCGACCCGGCGACGAGCAGCAGGGTGTACGCGGCGAGCGCGGTGGCGAGCGCGCGGGGGTCGAGGCGGACGGCGTTCTCCGCGAGGAAGACCGCCCACGCGACCGCCGCGACGGCCGCGGGCCACACCGCGGGCTCGTCGGCGGGGACGGTGGCGGGCGGCTCGCGGGAGGGGGCGTCGCCGGGCGCCTCGCGGGAGGCGGCGCCGCCGGGCGCGGCGGGCGCGGCGGGTGCGGCGGGCGCGGCGGGTGCGGCGGGTGCGGCGGGCGGGGCGGCGAGGCGTTCGACCGCGGCGAGGGCGCGCCACGGGTCCACGGCGGCCCACAGCCCGGGCCCCAACGCCGCCGCCGCCACGAGCAGCAGGGGCCAGAGCAGGTTGAGGGTCGCGACGGCGGCCAGGTTGGCCGGCTCCTCGGGCGGCCCGAACCGCGCCACCGCCACGACCAGGAGCAGCAGGGCAGCGCCCGCGGCGCGGGTCACCGCGCGGGCCGGCCCGCGGACGTGGGCCGGCGGCAAGGGCGCGGCCCGCACCCGGGTCGCCACCACCGCGACGAGCGCCACCGTGACGGCGGCCAGCACGGCGGGCGCCACCGGCAGCGGCGGCGACCCCGTGAGCGGATGGGCGACCATGCCCCGCAGGCTAGCGAGGGGGTGTGACAGAAACGGACATACAGGTGTAACCCGTCCCCGGAGCGGGAACCGCCCGTGGTCAAAGGAGGGTCCCGTGCCTCGTCATGTCCGTACGGCGGCCGCCGCTCTCGCGTGCACGCTGCTCGCCGTCTCCGCGCCGCCCGCGGGCGCCGACCACACGAACCCCGGCGAGCAGCTCGCGCCGATCACCGAGCTGGGCCCCACCGGCCTGCCCGGCGGCGCCGGCACGTGGGAGCACGTCGCGAGCTTCGGCGGCACGACGGGGACCGACTTCGAGTTCTTCCACCACGACGGCGCGCTCTACGCATCCGGGGGGCAGCTCGGCCAGGCCGAGGGCGTGAGCGTCGGCCAGCGCATCCTCAAGCTGGTCGACGCCGACGGGCAGGTGAAGCCCGAGTGGGTCGCCGACCACGGCTCCGCGTCGTGCGGCGACGTGTCCAACGTCTCCGCCACCACCAGCCTCCAGCACGACGCCCAGGTCACGCCGCGGGCCACGAACATCCTCGGCAACGGCGCCAAGCCCGACGCCGAGCTGGTCATCGACACGGTCGACGCGCTGGGGCGCTGCCACGACGCGGCGGGCGGCGGCCTCGAGCTGATCGACGTCAGCGGCGTCGGCGAGAACGGGTTCGAGCCGCGCGAGGTGCACCTGACGCGGCACACCGGCTACAGCCACACCGTCACGGTCGACGCGACGCGCCCGTGGATCGTCTACAACAACACGTCGGACTTCGGCAGCGACCCCGACGCCGAGCACCCGATGGGCATCGGCAAGTCGTGGATCGACGTCCTCGACATCCGCACCTGCCTCGGCCTCGCGGGCAAGACGCTGGAGCAGAAGCGCGCGGCGTGCCGGCCGAAGGTGTACCGGATCCCGTTCCAGTACGAGTGGTCGGTGCAGGAGAAGGAGGACGGCGGCAAGCGCCAGCCGTCGGCCTGCCACGACATCACGACCCGGCCCGGCCGCGTCTACTGCGCGGCGCTCAACGCGACGATCGTGCTCGACGTCTCCGGCCTCACCGCCGCGCAGGGTCCGGACGTGCCGGCGCCCGACGACCCGCGCGGTGACATCAAGGGGACGCCGCTGGCGTGCGAGGTGGTGGACGCCGTTCCCGCGCAGAACACCGACCCGACCGCCGCCAAGGTGACCGACTGCACCCTCGGCGTGCCGAACGACGCCGCCGCCGCGGTCGCCGCCTGGGAGGACGCCGGCCGCCCGCAGGCGACCGGCTGGAAGCACCTCGGCCACGTCAACCACCCCGGCCGGGAGTGCAACGCCCCCAACGGCGCCAGCACCTGCAACACCAACCTCAAGACCCGCGCCGACGAGGGCGTCGCCGTCTCGCACGAGGCGGACCCGACGCCGGACGGCCGCTGGCTGTTCGTGACGGACGAGCGCGGCGGCGGCATCGTGCCGCCCGGCGCGACGTGCGCGCCCAGCCTCGACAACCCGTACGGCAACGGCGGCCTGCACGTGTTCGACATGACGAAGCGGGACGCGAACGGCCGGTTCCCGTACGCGACGTTCGCGGACGGCAGGAAGGCCGTCTACATCAGCAAGAACGTGCTGCCGACGGCGACGTTCTGCACGATCCACGTGTTCGAGCAGATCCCCGACGAGCAGCGCATCGTCGCCGCCTGGTACACGCAGGGCGTCAAGATCCTCGACTACGCGATCGACGCGGCGGGCAACTGGGAGTTCACCGAGGTCGCGTCGTACGCGTACCAGCCGAACGACATCTGGGCCGCCGAGGTCTTCAAGATCGCGGACAACGAGGACGGCACGCGGACGTACTGGTTCCTCTCGAACGACATCACGCGCGGCATGGACGTGTTCTCGTGGACCGGGCCGCGCGGCGCGCCGATCGGCTCGGTCAAGCGCCCCGGCACCGGGCGGCCGCCCGGCCGCGGCCCCGGCGGCGGGGGCGGCGGCGGTGGCGGCGGCACCCCGGCGACGGGCGCGGACGTGTGGCTGTTCGCGCTCGCGCTGACGGCGTTGCCGGCGGCGGTGCTGGTCCGCCGGAGGTTCGCCCGCGCGTAGGGCGGTAGCGTCGTCGGCGTGATCGTCGTACTCGCCGGGGGGATCGGCGCGGCCAGGTTCCTGCGCGGGCTGCTCGCGGTCGTCTCCGACGACGTGACGGTCGTCGGCAACACCGGTGACGACATCACGCTGCACGGGCTGCGCGTCTGCCCGGACCTCGACACCGTGACGTACACCCTCGGGAACGGCGTGCACGAGGAGCAGGGGTGGGGGCGCGCGGACGAGACGTTCGCGGTCGCGGAGGAGCTCGCGGCGTACGGCGAGCCGACGTGGTTCCGCCTCGGCGACCGCGACCTCGCGACGCACCTCGTCCGCCGGCGGCTGCTCGACGAGGGCCACCCGCTGTCGGAGGCGACCCGCCGGATCGCCGAGCGCTGGCGCCTCCCCGTCCGGCTGCTGCCGATGACCGACTCGCCGGTCGAGACGCGGGTCGTCGCGGACGGCCGCGAGATGCACTTCCAGGACTACTGGGTGGGGCTGCACGCGAGCATCCCCGTCGAGCGGGTGTGGCTCGACGGCGCCTCCGCCGCGGCGCCCGCGCCGGGCGTGCTCGACGCGATCGCGGCGGCGGACACGATCGTGCTGCCACCGTCGAACCCGGTCGTCAGCATCGGCACCATCCTCGCCGTCCCCGGCATCCGCGACGCGGTGCGCGCGGCGCGCGGCCGGGTGGTCGGCGTCTCGCCGATCGTCGGCGGCGCGCCGGTGCGCGGCATGGCGGACCGGATGCTCGCGGCGATCGGCGTCGAGTGCACGGCCGCGGCGGTGGCGGCGCACTACGGTGCCCGCTCGGCCGGCGGCGTGCTCGACGCGTGGCTCGTGGACGAGTCCGACGCCGGGTCGGTCGCGGCCGTCGAGGCGGCGGGCATCGCGTGCCGCGCGGTGCCGTTGCTGATGACCGACGTCGAGGCCACGGCGGCGATCGCCAAGGCCGCGCTCGCGCTCGCATGACGTACACCGTCACCGGCGTCGAGGGGCTGCCGGAAGTACGTCCCGGCGACGACCTGGCGGCGTTGCTCGACGGCACGGACCTGCGCGACGGCGACGTCGTCGTCGTGACGAGCAAGGTCGTGTCGAAGGCGGAGGGCCGGCTCGTCCCGGTCACCGGGACGGCCGAGGAGCGCGAGGCGGCCCGGCAGCGGCTGATCGACGAGGAGTCGGTCCGCGAGGTCGCCCGCCGCGGCCCGACGCGGATCGTGGAGACGCGGCACGGCTTCGTCCTCGCGAGCGCCGGCGTCGACACCAGCAACGTCGCCGAGGGCACGCTGGCGCTGCTGCCGCTCGACGCCGACGCGAGCGCGCGCCGGCTGCGCGACGCGCTGCGCGCCCGGCGCGGCGTGGACGTCGCCGTGGTGGTGAGCGACACGTTCGGGCGGCCGTGGCGGCGCGGGCTCACCGACGTCGCGATCGGCGTCGCCGGCATGGGCGCGTTGCGCGACTTCGTCGGGCAGGTCGACGGCTACGGCAACGAGCTCGCCATGACGCAGGTCGCCGAGGCCGACGAGGTCGCGTCGGCGGCGGAGCTGGCGATGGGCAAGCTCGGCGGCGTCCCCGTCGCGGTCGTGCGCGGGCTCGTGCCGCCGGCCGACGACGGCAACGGCGTGCGGTCGATGCTGCGCGACGCGGGCGAGGACATGTTCCGGCTCGGGTCGGACGAGGTCGTGACGGCGCGGCGGACGGTGCGGTCGTTCCTCCCGGACCGGGTGGACCCGGCGCTGGTGCAGCGCGCGGTCGCGGCCGCGGTGACCGCGCCGGCGCCGCACCACACGACGCCGTGGCGGTTCGTGCTCGTGGACACCGACGAGGCGCGGGCGGCGTTGCTCGACGCGATGCGCCGGGCCTGGGTCGAGGACCTGACGGCGGACGGGCTCGACACCGTGCGGATCGAACGCCGCCTCGCCCGTTCCGACGCGCTGCTCGGCGCGGCGCCGTACCTCGTCGTGCCGTGCCTCGTCACCGAGGGCGCGCACGGGTACCCCGACGAGCGGCGGGCGCGGGCCGAGCGCGAGATGTTCCTCGTGTCGATGGGCGCGGCCGTCGAGAACTTCCTGATCGCGTTGAGCAACGCCGGGCTCGGCGCCTGCTGGGTCAGCTCCACGATGTTCTGCCCCGACCCGGTACGCCGCGCGCTCGGGCTGCCCGCCGGGTGGGACCCGATGGGCGCCGTCGCGATCGGCAGGCCGGCCGAGCAGCCGCCGCCGCGGCCGCGGCGCGACCCGCGGCGGTTTGTGGTGGAGCGTTAGAACGTCCGGATGTCCCGGCCCGAGTAGCGCGGGCCGAAGCGCGGGTTGCGCAGGCCGGACAGCTCCAGCAGCCGGGTGGCGCGGTAGCGGTGGCCGCGCACCGGCTCCAGCAGCTCCAGCATCCCGTCGTCGTCCACCCGGTGGCCGGCGAGCACCCAGCCGACGAACGCCGGCAGGTGCAGGTCGCCCACCGACACCGCGTCGGCGTCGCCGAGGGCGCGTTGCGCCGTCTCGGCCGCGGTCCACGGGCCGACGCCGGGCACGACCCGCAGCCGCCGCAACGCCTCCTCCGGCGGCATCGACACGGCCTCCTCCAGCCGCCCCGCGACCTGCGCGGCGGACCGGACGACCCGCGCCCGCGCCTCCTCCACACCGACCCGGTGCCACTCCCACGACGGGATGCGGGCGAGCAGCTCCGGCGGCGGGACGACGCGCAGCGGCGGCATCCCGGCCGGCCCCGGCGCCGGCTCGCCGAAGCGGTACAGGAGCTGGCGCCACGAGCGCCACGCGTCGTGGCCGAGCACGCGTTGCTCGATGATCGCCGGGACCAGCATGTCCATGACGACGCCGCTGCGTGGCACCCGGAAGCCGGGGTGGCGGACGTGCAGGTCGCGCAGGACCGGGTACGGCGGGTCCCATCCGTCGAGGCTGTCGCGCGCGCCGACCAGGTCGGGCGCGGTCGCGACGAGCCAGTCGGCCCCCGGACCCCAGGCGTGGACCGCGATCTCGCCGCCGGGGCGTTCGGCCAGGTGGACCGTGCCGGGGCCGGCCGGCGTGCGCGCCGTTCGCCACACACCCCCCGGCTCGAACCGCAGGTGTGGGTCGCCGGGGCCGCGGCGCAGCGAGCCGAGAGTGAGCCGGAGGTCGGTGGGCAGCGCGGGGCGCAGCGTGGTGCTCGCCGGGGCCGCGTCGGTCACGTGTCCACTTCACCACTAGACTCCGCGCCGTGGCCAAGCGAACCCCGGAGAACAACCGCCGCCGGATCATCGAGGAGCAGCGCCGTCGCGAGCGCGCGAAGGAGCGGCGCAAGACGATCGCGACGATCGTCCTGTGCTCGCTGCTCGGCGTCGCGTTGATCGGCGGCGCCGTCTACGTGAGCCAGCAGAAGGACGGCGGCTCGAACCTCGCGATGCGCGACGTGGGCCTCGCCGAGGACGCCGCGGCGTGCCTCCCCGTCAAGGAGGAGGAGATCCCCAAGGAGGCCAACGACGAGGGGATCAAGCACACCAACGAGCGGGTCGAGTACACGCCGGCCCCGCCGACCTCCGGCCGCCACGCGCCGACGACGTTGCCGGTGGGCGCGAAGAAGTTCTACTCGCGCGACGACAACCCGGCGCCCGAGCGCGCGGTGCACAACCTCGAGCACGCGTACGTCGTCGTCTGGTACGACGCCAAGGCGACCGACGAGCAGCTCGACCGGCTCAAGGACGCCGCCGACGCGGCCGAGTCGAAGTTCCTGGTCATCCCGTGGACGCGCGGGGAGTTCCCCGACGGCAAGCACGTCGTGCTGACCGCGTGGGGCTTCCGGCAGCAGTGCACGGACGTGTCGGGCGCGGTGATCCAGAAGTTCATCGACGAGCACGGCGGGTTCGCCGGCAAGGCGCCGGAGAAGTCCGCGATCTAGTTCGTGGGGCCGGCCGCGCTCCCGCGCGGCCGGTCGCCCGCGCTCCTCGTGGCGCGGCCGCGCTCCGGGCGGCCCGCGTCGCGGGCACGGGCGCGGCACCCGTTCTGTGAAGGCCGGGCGACCCTCCGCCGCGTGGTGATCTTCACAGTTGGGGCACGGGCCGGGCGGCCGCCGCCTCAGGCGTCGGGCGAGAACCTGACCGCGCCGTCCGGCAGCACCACCGAAGGCCACACCCGCGCGCCGTCCACGAGCTCGTTGCGGGCCCCCACCCGCGCCCCGTCGCCGACGATCGTCCCGGTCAGCGACGCGTCCGGCCCGACGAACGCGCTGGCCCCCACCACCGACCCCACGACCCGCGCCCCGGCGGACACGACCGCGCCGTCGAACAGCACGCTGCCCGCCACCTCCGCCCCCGCCTCGACGACGGCGCCGCGGCCGACGGTCGTGCCGCCGCTCACCGCGCCGCGTACGTCGGCACCGTCGAGGACCAGGGACGACCCCACCGGCCCCGGCAACGCCGCCGACGCGACCCGCCCGAGCACCAGGTCGCACGACCCGCGGACGAACGCCGCCGGCGTGCCCAGGTCCAGCCAGTACGACGTGTCGACGTGGCCGAAGACCCGCGCGCCCTCGGCCAGCAAGGCGGGGAACGTCTCCCGCTCGACGCTCACCGGCCGCCCCGCCGGCACCCGGTCGAGCACGCCCGGCGCGAAGACGTAGCAGCCGGCGTTGATCCGGTTGGTCACCGGCTCCGGCATCTTCTCCAGGAACGCCGTCACCCGGCCGTCGCCGTCGGTCGGCACGCAGCCGAACGCCCGCGCGTCCTCGACCTCGGTCAGGTACAGCGTCACCTCGGCCGCGAGCGCGCGGTGCGCCGCCAGCAGCGCCGCCACGTCGAGCCCGGACAGCACGTCGCCGTTGAACACCAGGAAGTCCCCGCCGCGCAGCCGGTCGGCGACGTTGCGGATGCCGCCGCCGGTGCCGAGCGGCGAGACCTCCGTGACGTACTCGATCTCCATGCCGAGCCGCGCGCCGTCGCCGAAGTACCCCTCGAACACCTCGGCCTTGTACGCCGTCGAGAGGATCGCGTGGTCGACGCCCGCGTCGCGCGCGCGGACCAGCAGGTGCTCGAGGAACGGCACCCCGGCCGTCGGCAGCATCGGCTTCGGCGTCGTCGCGGTGAGCGGGCGCAGCCGGGTGCCCTGCCCGCCGACCAGCACGACAGCGTCCATCAGCCCTCCTCGGAGAGGACGTCGGCCCGCCGGGTCGGCCGGGCGCCCTCGCCGACGCCGCGCACGACGAGCGAGAGCAGGTAGCGGACGGCGAGCCCGGCCCGCAACGCGAGCCGCACCGGCAGCCACCCGGCGCCGCGGTACTGCCCGGCGAGGTAGCGGTACGCGCTGCGGTGGTGCGCCTTGAGCATCTTGGTCCGGGTGCGCTTGGTCGAGTGCGCGCCGGTGTGCTCGACCACGGCGCTCGGGACGTACACCGACTGCCACCCCGCGTCGGCGAGCCGGCGGCAGAGGTCGAGGTCCTCGAAGTACATGAAGTAGCCGGGGTCGAACCCGCCCACCGCGTCGAACGCCTCCCGCCGCAGCAGCAGGCACGACCCCGACAGCCAGCCGGACGGCGCCTCGACCGGCTCGCCGGCCTCGCGGCGGTACGCGCGCGTCCACGGGTTCGTCGGCCACCACCAGCCGCACAGCGCGTGCCCGATGCCGCGCGACAGCGACGGGAACCCGCGCGCCGACGGGTACAGGTCGCCGCCCGGCGTGAGGATGGCCGGCCCGAACGCCCCCGCGCGCGGCCACCGCTCGGCCGCGGCGAGCAGCACGTCGAGCGAGCCCGGGTGCCAGGTGATGTCGGGGTTCGCGACGACGAGCCACTCCTCGTCACCGGTACGGGCACCCACGTTCGCCCCGGCGCCGTAGCCGATGTTGCCGCCGGTCCGCACCAGCGTCACGCCGTCGAACTCCGCGGCGGCCGCCTCCGGCGCGCCGTCGCCGGAGCCGTTGTCGGCCAGCACGACGGTGAGCGGGCGCGACGTGGCCGGAAACAGCGACTTCAGGAACGACCCCAGCGCGTCGCCGGGCCAGTACGTGACCGTGACGACCCGGATCGACGGGCGGTCGCTCACTCCGCGACGGCGCGGGCGAAGCTCGCGAGGTGCGCCTCGGCGCTCGCCGCCCAGGTGAACTCCCGGCTGCGGGCCAGCGCCGCCTCGGCGAGGCGCTCGCGGCGGTCGGCGTCGTCGATCAGCGAGCGCAACGCGGCCGCGATCGCGCCGACGTCGGGCTCGGTGTACGCCACCGCGTCGCCGCCGACCTCGGGCAGCGACAGCCGCGGCGTCGTCAGCACCGGCGCGCGGCAGGCCATCGCCTCGAGCACCGGCAGGCCGAAGCCCTCGCCGTGCGACGGGTACGCCACCACGGTGGCGCCGCCCAGGAAGCCGGGCAGGTCGCGGATCGGCAGGTAGCCCGGGCGCAGGCAGCGCAGGTGCGCGGGCACCTCGGCGACGGCCGCGTCGACGTCCTCGTCCCAGCCGGCGCCGCCGGCCAGCACGAGCGCCGGCGGGGCGTCCATCCCCTCGCAGGCGGTGATCCAGGCGCGGATCAGCGCGGGGACGTTCTTGCGGGGCTCGAGCATCCCGAGGAACGCCACGTACGTGCTGTCGACCAGCCCGAGCCGGCCACACACGCGGGCCTTCTCGTCGTCGGACGGCGGGTGGAACATCGCGGCGTCCACGCCGTGGTAGGCCACGTCGAGCTTCGTCGGGTCCGCGTCGACCACGCGGATCATCTCGTCGCGGGTGGCCTTCGACGGCACGATGCAGCGCGCCGCGCGCTTCACCGCGGTGCGGATCGCGGACCGGAAGAACGACCCCTTGACCGCGGTGTGCAGCTCCGGCTCGGTGAAGAACGTCGCGTCGTGCAGCGTGACGACGACCGGTCGCCCGGCGCGCAGCGGCAGCGTGTAGTGCGGGGAGTGGATGACGTCGGCCTGGACCTGCTGGGCGACGATCGGGAGCCCGGTCTGCTCCCACGCGAGGCGGGCCGGGCGGTGGCTGATCGCGGCCGGCCCGGCGACGATGCGCGCGCTCGGCGCGCTGCGGCCGTAGCGGTCGGCGTCGGAGCGCTGGCAGACGATGGCGAGGTCCGCGTCGGCCGCGTCCAGCGCGGCGATGAGCCCGTCGACGTAACGCCCTACTCCGCCGCGGTCCGCCGGGACGGCCGTGGCGTCGACCAGGACGCGCGGTGCCAAGAGGTCTGGGCTCCTTCCGGCGGACGGTCCGCCTGAGCGCAAGACTAGTCCCCGAT
Organism: Mycobacteriales bacterium; assembly: GCA_036382875.1. Classification (GTDB taxonomy): domain Bacteria; phylum Actinomycetota; class Actinomycetes; order BP-191; family BP-191; genus BP-191. Next base: position 19,549 of record DASVPJ010000017.1, on the reverse strand, counting down.
CCGCGAACTCGCCGTCATTCACCGCCGTCGAGGCGCCGGCCGCGCACGACGACGTCCGACGTGTGGTAGCCGAGCCGGTCGTAGAAGCCCAGCGCCTCGGTGTTCTCGCCGCGCACCATGAGCATCAGCGCCGGCACGTCGCGCTCCCGCAGCCAGCCCTCGGCGGCGCCCATCAGCGCGCGGCCCACGCCGCCGCGCCGCACCGCCGGGGCGACCGCGAGGTAGTACACCCAGCCGCGGTGGCCGTCGTGCCCGAGCATCGCGGTGCCGACCAGCTCGCCGGCCTCGGAGAACGCCCCGAGCACGGTCGACGACGGCCCGCGCAGCGCGAGGTCGAGGTCCGCGTGCGGGTCGTTCCACGGCCGGGTGAGGCCCGCCTCGTGCCACAGCGCGACGGCCGCGTCGCGGGCCGACGGGGGCAGGGGCTCGATCCGCATGCCCGGCACGGTAGAACGTCCCCATGACCACCGTCGTCTCCCGCGTGGGCGAGTCGGGCCCGCGGCCGGACCCGGACCCGGCGAACGACCCGCTGTTCGATGGCCTGGCGCTCACCGAGTCGGTCGACGTGACCGCGAGCGCGGAGGCCGTGTACGCGCTCGTCACGGACGTCACGCGCATCGGCGAGCTGAGCCCGGAGTGCGTGCGCGCGGAGTGGGTCGCCGAGGGCGTGTTCGAGGGCACCAACCGCATCGCGTCCGGGGACGACGAGTACCTCTGGGTCCGCCCGTGCACGGTCGTCGCCGACGAGCCGGGCCGGCACTGGGCCTACGTCGTCGGCGACAAGTACGACGGGACGCCCGCCACGCGCTGGGACTGGGAGATGGCCGACAACGGCGACGGCACCACGACGGTGACGCAGACGTTCAGCCACCTGCCGCACGGGCTCAGCGGCGTACGCAGCCAGGCCGACGCGGACCCGGCGAACGCCGCCGCCGTCGTCGCGGCCCGCGTCGAGGTGCTCCGCGACGGGATGCGCCAGACGCTCGCCCGGCTGCGCGAGGCGGTTCAGCGCAGCTCGGCGTAGACCTGCCAGGTCTGCTCGGCGGCGGTCGCCCAGGTCATCCCCGCGGCCCGCTCGCGCCCTGCGGCCGCCAGCCGCGCGCGCAGCGCCTCGTCGGAGGCCACCGCGCGCAACGCCTCCGCGAGACCGAGCACGTCCTCGACCGGCACGGTCAGCGCGGCGCCGCCGGTCACCTCGACCAGCGCCGGCGCGTCCGAGCAGACCACCGGCGCGCCGAGCGCCATCGCCTCCACGACCGGCAGCCCGAAGCCCTCGGCGCGCGACGGCGAGACGACCGCGACGGCGTTCTCCAGCACCGCGGCGAGGTCCTCGTCGCCGAGCCAGCCGAGCGCGCGGACCCGGTCCCGCGCGAGGCCGAGGGAGGCCGCGGTCCCGTCGAGGTCCACGCCGCCCCAGCCGGGCTGCCCGGCGACGAGCAGCGGCAGGTCCGGCGCCTCGCGCTCGGCCAGCGCGGCGAGCACCAGGTCGAGCCCCTTGCGCGGCTCCAGCGTCGCGAACGAGAACAGGTAGCGCTCCGGCACGCCGAGCCGCGCCCGCCGCGCGGCGGCGTCGGCCGGCACCGCCAGGGTGTCCGCCCCCTCGAACACCACCCGCACCCGGTCCCCCAGGTCGAGGAACGACGCGAGCTCGTCCGCCACCGCCGCGGTCGGCACGATCACCAGGTCCGCGGAGGTGGCCACCCGCAGGCCCATCCGCCGGTGCCACGCGACCCCGCGCTGGGTCAGCGTCTCGGGGTGCGTCCACGGCACCGCGTCGTGGATCGTCACGACGAGCGGCCGCCCGCGCGACGGCGGCGCGAGCAGCGTCGGCGCGTGCACGAGGTCGCCGCGCGGGACCGGCCCTACGCCGCGCTCCCACGCCGCGATCAGCGGCCGGCGGCCGAGCGGCAGCCGGTGCGGCCCGCCGACGCCAGGGACCACGGCCGCCGCGGCCGAGGCGTGCAACGCCGTCCACCCGTCCACCGACGAGCCGGTCGGCGCGGTCGCGGCCAGCGCGCGGGCGAGCTCCCGCGAGTACCGCGCCGTCCCCCCGGGGATCGGCGCCAGGCACTGCTCCAGCAGGAACGCGACCCTGGTCAAGCGGGTCAGCGGATCGTGTACGTCACCGGCACGGAGAGGACCATCCCACGCCAGCCCTCCCAGCCCACGCCGAACGTCTCGCGGTACGTGCCCGGCGGGCGGCCGTTGGCCGACAGGTAGAACATGAACCGCCCCACCTCGCCGGGCAGCACGGACGTCGCGCCGCGGCGCGTGACGTTGCCGTCCAGCGCCGTCGGCCGGGCCGAGTGCAGCCAGGACGAGTGGTACGACTTCGAGTTGTAGACGGTCGCGCGCACCGGCGACGTGGCGCCCACCGGCCAGGCGGTGTTGCCGGTGTTCTTCACGTCGAACGAGTACATCGCGACGCCGCCCGCCGGGATCGCCACGCCGGTGGAGTTGCGGGCCAGCGAGCCGGTGAACGCCGCCGCGGTGAGCTTCACCGTCGTGCCGAGCGCGGCGCCGTAGCGGGTCGAGCCGGCCATCGCCTGGAAGTACTCGTAGTACGAGCCGGCGGGCTTGTTCGTGGGGTCGAGCGGCACGACGTACTCGCCGACCTCGCCGGGCCACACCTGCGTCTGGCCGGGGCGGGTCAGGTTGCGGACCAGCTTGGACGGCGACGTCGGCGACAGCCACGCGGAGGTCCGCAACGCGTCCTCGCGCCCGGCCGGCGACGTGCCCAGCACCTCGGTCGAGCCGACCGGCCACGCGGCGCCGCCCAGGTTGCGGTAGCGCACGTAGAGCGTCCGCCGGTCGCCCGGGTACGCCACCAGCGGCGTCGTGCCCGGCAGCCGGGTCTCCGGCATCGACAGGCGCGAGACGGCCGGGTCGGTGCGGTAGAGCGTCAGGCCGACCTTGCCGCCGGTCCACGCGTAGTGGAACCAGCCGACCTCGAACGACTCCGACGTGGCGCCGGCCGCGAGGTCGTTGCCGTAGAGCGTCAGCGAGAACACCGCGACCTTGCCGGGCGCGACCGACGGCGCGCCCGGGTCGCCGTCGGCGGACTTCACCGCGCTCGGCATCGACGCCGACAGCCAGCCGGGGCCGTACGACGGCGACGAGCGCAGCCGCGCGTCGGACGTGGCGAGGCGGACCATGCCGTTGACCGGCCAGTAGACGTTGCCGGTGTTCTTCATCTTCACCTGCAGCGTCACCGAGCCGGTGCGCGGCAGCGTGACCGCGTAGCGGTTCAGCGGGGCGGGCGCGCCGGAGCCGTCCGCCGCCGGGCCGGTCACCGACACGAACGACGCGGTGATCACCGGGTTGACGACCGTGACGACCCACTGCGCGACCTGGCCGAACGGCGCCTGCTGGCCGATCCGGACGGCGTACGCCTTGGCGTACGTCCCCGGCTCGGCCGAGGAGACGTCGAGCGGCACGAAGAACTTCGCGACCTCGCCCGGGTCGACGGTCGAGGCGCCGGGCCTGGTGAGGTTGCCGGCGAAGCGGCCGGGGATGCGCGAGCCGCCGACCATCGGGTCGGGCGAGCCGACCGGCGACGAGACGGTGAGGTGCAGGCCGCTGACCGGCCAGGCGGACGCGCCGGTGTTCTTGTACTGGACGACCAGGTCGTACGTCGCGTCGCCCGGCGGCTTCACGAGGGTCGGCGCCGCGCCCTTCGACACGATCGTGGCGCCGTACGCCGGCTTGATGTGCCACCACGAGCCGCGCAGGCCGGTGGACGACGCGGGCCAGGTGTTGGCCGAGTAGATGCCGCCGCCGGTCGTCGCGACCGACGTCTTGGCGCCGGAGGACGAGACGCCTTCGAGGATGACCGACTTCACGCGGCCGCCCCAGTCGCCGTTGCCGTCGCGCTGGGTGATCCGCATGCGGGTGAACGTCCCGAGCGACGGCCACTTCGCCTCGATCTGCGCGACCGTCAGCCTCGCCGTCCAGTAGTGGTGCGGCGACGCGATCGCGTCCCAGGGGTCGGCCTTCGCCGCGAGGTACGGCTGCGAGCCGGTCGTCGACCAGCCGCCGTTGGACGACGAGAACTCCGCGAAGATCGCCTTGCCGCCGTAGGTGCGCATCACGCCGCGCGTCGCGTCGACGGCGGCGGTCGTGGCGGCGTTCTCCAGCTCGTACGTCGTGCCGCCGGAGACCAGCCGCGCGCCGCCGTAGACCTGGCACGAGGTGGTCGAGCAGATGTCGTACGTCGCGGTCGAGGAGACGTGCTCCATCTTGTACGTCGAGTACGACCGCGCCGCGACCGACTGCGCCTTGAGCGCCTCCGGCTTGAACGACGCCGGGGACTCGCGCGGCACCACGCCGTAGAGGTAGTGCTCGCGGGAGAGGACGTTGACGGAGTTCAGCGTCGTGCTGCCGGTGCGCACCGCGCGCATCGCGCCGCGGAAGTCGCGCGCGCTGCCGTCGGGCAGGTGCACCCGGACGAACGCCGGGCCCTCGAACTGCACGGGGCCGGTCCAGTACGTGCGCCCGCCGGCGCCCCAGGCGTACCAGCCGGAGTTGTAGTACTGGACGCGGTAGCCCGTGGAGTCCACGTAGATGCGCCAGCGCGCGACGCCGGTCGGCAGCGTGTAGCGCGCGCCGGACGAGAGGTCCTTGAGCGCGAGGCCCGACGCCGGCGACACGTGCACGTCGCTGTGGTCGTCCTGGCTGATCAGCACCCGGATCGGCTTGTCGGCGAACGTCGCCTGCGTCGTGCCCGGGTAGTACGCGTCGAGGATCTTGGTGTACGTCACGCCCTGGCGGGCCGCGCCCTCCGAGCCCCACTGGCTCAGCCCGTGGCCGTGGCCCCAGCCGTGCCCCTCGATCTGGAACACGCCGTCGGCCGGGCGGCCGAAGACCTCCTCCGCCGCGGCGGGCGCGGCGGGGAGGACGACGGCGATCGGCGCGGCCACGAGGGCCGAGACGACGAGACCGCGCAGCGCGCGCAGCGGCCGCATCGCTCCTCCTCGGGTGGTGTCGTTCCCCACTATCGGGGGCTCGGCGCGTTCCCGGGTCATCTTGACCCGCGCGCCTCGCGTGTCACAACAGTCACACCTTGCGGATCGTTACCGACACCGCGCCGGAATTGTCCGCGAACGTGACGTCGCGCACCCCGAAGCGGATCGCCCCGCTGCTGCCCGGCGTGTAGAGCACCTTGTACTCGTGCGCCGCGGAGCAGGGGCCGGTGCCGGACACCGGCACCCAGTCCTGGGTGTGGCCGTTGATCGTCACGTCCCAGAGCAGCCGGCTCGACAGCGTGCTCGGACGCCGGTCGCGCCAGACGGTGTCGGTGACCGTCGCCGTGCACTCCGCGTCGGCGCTCACGTCGGCGCCGGCGTCGTAGACGCCCGTCACCACGACCTCGTACGTCGCGCCGCCGGTGTACGACCGCGCGGTCGGCACGCCGTTGTCGTCGCGGCTGTCGACCGACAGCACCTCCGGCGGCAGCGGCGGCGGCGCGGGCAGCCGCGACGCCAGGTCCGAACGCACCACGCGGACGTGGAAGCGCCCGGTGTTGTCCGTGTAGTAGCGCGGGTCGTGCAGCTTGACCGTCAACGTCGTGTCCCGGCGCGGCGACCACAGGTACCGGTACGTGTGGGTCGTCTCGTCGCAGCGGACGCCGTTGTCCACGAGCGCCGTGCCCGACAGGTCCTCGCCGTTGAGCAGCACGCCGACGACGTCGTCGCCGTTGTACCAGCGGCGGGCCCAGCGGCCGTCCGTCGGCACGCACTCGGCGTCGCCGGCGCTGCCGACGGTGTACGTGTTGGTGCCGGTGACCTCGACCACGTAGTCGACGCCCTCGCGGTAGCGGACCGCGCCGGTGTTGCCGGCCGCCGCGTTCGCGTAGGTCCACCACGACTTGTCGCTGTCGTCCATGCTGATCCGCACGACGCGGACGTAGAGGCCGCCCCAGTTGTCGGCGAAGTTGGTGTCCCAGATCCGGAAGTTCGCGCGGCCGGTCCGCTCGGGGACGTACGTCCACCGGTACGCGTGGTCGCGGCCGTCGCACTGCTCGGAGCTGCCGGCCACGAAGCGGCCGTCGATGCCGTTCAGGTAGACGTCGAGGTGGTCGGCGTCGGGCTCCTTGTACGACAGGCTGCGGCTGCGCAGCCAGTTCGTGGAGCCGGCGGCGCGGGAGCACTCGGCGTCGGCGTAGGAGCCGGGGCGGTAGCCGTACTGGCCGATGACCTCGACGAGGTACGGCACCTTGGCCTGCAGCGAGTACCGCGTCGTGGCGCCGGTCGCGCGCCGGGCGTCGAACCAGAGCCGCTCCTCGCCGGTGTTGACCGTGCCCTGGAGCAGCGAGGCCGGCGGCAGCGGCTCGCCGACGGAGTCGTCGTTCGGCATCGGCGCCGACGTGGTGTCGCCGCCGGACGTCGAGCCGGTCACCGTGCTGCCGACGTTGGCGACGGTGCCGTCCCAGTACGACGTCACCTTGTTGGCGCCGGCCCAGACGAACGAGAAGTGCACGTGGTCGGTGTGCGGGCTCGCGCCGGTGTACGTGCGCCAGCCCTGCGAGACGGCGTAGGAGCCCCAGATCCTGCGGTTCCAGATGATGTACTGGATGCCGAGGCGCCGGGCCATCGCGTGCTTGTTGCCGTAGCGGTCCGTCGCGAACAGCCAGTTGAGCACGTCGTTCACGGCCGCCACGTCACGCGCGCTGTACGCGCTGACGCCCCAGTCGAGGGCGCGGCCCTCCTTGTGCTCGCTGCGGCCGCCGACGTCGCAGGCCCGGACGATGCCGAGGCTGCGGGTCCACGAGTACGTCCGCAGGAGCTGGTCGCGGAACGCCACCACGCCCGGCTTCGCGGTCGGCGAGCAGATCGACTGCGGCTGGTAGGGGGCGTAGGCCTCGATCGGCGCGGTGTACGTCCGCGGCGGGGTCGGGGCGGCGTAGGCGACGGTGCCGGTGCCCACGAAGAACGCGGTCGCGAGCGCGACGAAGGGGACGGACCTCAAGCGCATGACACTGACATTCGGCCGGACGCTTGATCGACTGAGGACCGTTCAGCCGACTGTCACCCCGAGGTCACCCGACGAACCCGGACAGGTCCGGACAAGGCGAACCCCACGAGCCCCCACACGAGGTCCGCGACGGTGGCCAGCAGCCGGAGCAGCAGCGCTACGCCGAGCGCCGGAGCGGCGCCGATCGCGGAGCCGACGAGCAGGACGAACGCGCCTTCCCGGACACCCGCGCCGGCCGGCACGACGATCACCAGGAAGCCGGCGACCCAGGCGAGCGCGTACGCGCCGACGCAGAGCGCGTACGACGCTCCGTCGCCGACCTCGGCCGCCGCCAGGCCCCAGGCGAGCCACGGCAGCACCGACCAGCCCATCGCGACCGCGACGCCGCGGCCGGACAGCCCGCGCGGCAACGGCGCGCGCCGCAGCAGCCGCAGCCCCGCGCCGGAGATCGCCCCGAACACCCGCGGGTGCAGCAGCACGAGCCCGAGCGCCGGCACGAGGAAGGCGTAGCGGTAGCGGGCCAGGTCCCCGGCCGCGGAGAACGGCAGCGTCGCCGCCGCGACCAGGCCGCCCGAGGTGACGTTGACGACGGTCATCAGCACGAACGCCACCGCCGACGTCTTGCGCGGCACGTCGTGCCGCTTGCCGAGCTCCATCTGCGCGACGACCGGCCAGAGGCTGCCGGGCAGGTACTTGCCGAGCTGGCCCACGAAGTACACCGACGTCGCGTCGCGGACCCGCAGCGGCGAGCCGAGGTCGGCGAGGATCGCGCGCCAGACCAGCATCGAGCCGTACGTCCCGGCGCACATCGCGACGGTCGCCACCGCGACCTCGGCCGGCGCGACGTCGCTGACGGTCTCGGACACGCGCGACCACTGGGACACCGTCGCGAGGACCAAGCCGCCGACCGAGAGGACGGCGAACGCGGCCTTGAGCAGCGCCAGCAGCCGCGCGCGGGTCAACGCTGCGCGCGGGAGCGCACGATCAGGTCGGCGATCAGCGCCAGCGCGGCGATCTGGAAGCCGGTGACGATCGTCAGGATCGTCACGCCGGTGACCCGGAACGGGTGCGCGATGAGGTCGTAGCCCAGCTTCGCGGTGCCCGCGGTGAGGATGAACAGCGCCAGCGGCATGAGCACCTTGAGCGGGTTGAAGTACATGACCATCCGCAGCACCTGGAGGATGTAGCGGTAGGCGTCCTTGGTGAAGTGGAACTTCGACCGCCCCGCGCGCTTCGCGTAGTCGATCGGCAGGTAGTGGACGTCGTGCGCGTTCGACAGGAACGACACGGTCAGCGTCGTCACGCACGAGAAGCCGGGTGGCAGCAGCGGCAGGTACGGCAGGCTCACCTCGCGGCGGAACGCCCGCAGCCCGGAGTTGAGGTCCGGGATCTTGGTGCCGGTGAGGCGTTCGGCGATCTTGCGGATGACCCACTTCGCCGGGACGCGCAGCAGCTTGTACGTCCCCTCCTCGGTCTTGCGCGCGCCGACGACCTGGTCGTACTGGTCGTCGCGGACGAGCAGGTCGACGAGCTCGGGGATGCGCTCGTTCGGGTACGTCATGTCGGCGTCGGTCCACACGACGTACTCGCCGCGCGCGTGCTGGCTGCCGATGCGGCGGATCGTGCCGGAGCCGCCGTTGCGGTGCCGCGGGAAGTAGCGCAGCCGCGGGAAGCGGCCGGACTCGGCGAGCTGCTGGAGCAGCTCGCGGGTGCCGTCGGACGAGCAGTCGTCGTAGACGTCGAGGTCGTACGAGTACGGGCTCGCGTCGAGCGCCTCGGCGATCCGCACGATCTCCGCCTCGACGTGGCCGACCTCGTTGTAGCAGGGCAGCACGACGGTGACGTCGACGCGCTCCGGCTCCGGCGTCTCGGCGGGCTTCGCGGCGCGCGCGGGCGCGCGGCGGGTACGGGACGTGGGGCCGGGAGCGGTGACGGTCACGGGGCGGGAGTCTACCGGCGGGCGCCGGGCGCCCTACGCGCGGAAGCGCAGCGGCGGCACCGTCAGCGCCGGGCCCTTCGGGACGATCGGCGTCTTCGTGGCGACCCAGATGAACGTCGGCATGATCGGCTGCAGCACGCGCAGCGCGGCCGGCGGGACCTTGTCGAACGCCTTGGGCACCATGTCCCGCGCGCTGAACCGGTCGGCCTCGGCGAGCACCGACCACGTGTACTCGTGGACGTAGAGGCCGCGGCAGAGCCGCTTGAGACCGGGCCGCGTGAAGAAGCGCTCGTGGTAGTGGTCGGCCTTCTTGAACGCGCGCACGTAGCGGTCGGCGAGCGGCGCCGGGAGGTACGACAGGAACGGCAGCTTGTGGTGCGGCTCCATGACGTTCAGCCGGTTGCCGAGGCCGAGGTACATCAGGCCGGTCGGCTTGAGGATGCGGCGCAGCTCGGCCATCACGGCGTACGGGTCCACGACGTGCTCGTAGATCTGGTTGAACACGATCAGGTCGACCGACTCGTCGGGGAACGGCAGCCTCTCGCCGTCGGTGCAGAGGAAGTGCACCTGGCCGAACCGCTCCTTCGCCGCCGCGAGGCCCGGCACGTCGATGTCCACGCCGACCGCGCGGGCGCCGTGCTCGCGCAGCGCCTCCGGCACGAAGCCGACCGAGCAGCCGACGTCCACGACGGTGAGGCCGGAGAGGTCCTCGGTGCCGAGGAAGTGCGTCGTGACGGCGACGATCTTGGCCGCCTTCGTGCGCCGGCCCTGCTCGTTGAGCATCTCGTCCTGGATCAGCGAGTACGCGAGCTGCTTCTCGCGCTGCCGTGGCACGTGTCTACTCCTCGGGTGGCGGGTGGTCGTTACTGTCCCACAGCGACCAGCGCCTTGATCGCGGTGCGCTCGTCCATCGCGCGGTAGCCGTCCGGCACCTCGTCCAGCGACACCGTGAGGTCGAGGACCGGGCTCGGGTCGAGCGTCCCGGCCGCGACGTCGCGGAGCAGCTCGGGGATGTACGCGCGGGCCGGCGCGACTCCGCCGTGCAGCGAGACGTTGTTCGAGAACATCGTGCGGACGTCGATCGCCTCGACCTGGGCCGGGACGCCGACGTAGCCGACGATCCCGCCCGGCCGCGCGACGCCGATCGCCAGGTCCATCGACGACTGCGCGCCGACGCACTCGAGGACGCACTCGGCGCCGCCGCTCGTCGCGTCCACGACCTGCGCCTTCGCCTCGTCGCCGCGCGCCGTCACGAGGTCCGTCGCGCCGAACGCCTTCGCGATCGCCAGCCGGTCATCGTGGTGGCCGAGCGCGAAGATGCGTTCGGCGCCGAGGCGCTTCGCGGCGAGCACCGCGCACAGGCCCACCGCGCCGTCGCCGACGACCGCGACCGTCGAGCCCTTGGTCACGCCGGCGGCGACCGCCGCGTGGTGCCCGGTGGACATCACGTCGGTCAGCGGCACCGCCGCGCGCAGCAGCCCGGCGTCGCCGGCGACGTCCGGCGGCACGACGACCAGCGTGCCGTCCGCGAGCGGGACGCGGACCGCCTCGCCCTGCCCGCCGTCGGCCTCGTCGCCGCCCCAGTAGCCGCCGTTGACACAGGACGTGTGCACGCCCTTGCGGCAGTACTCGCAGTCGTCGTCGGAGTACGAGAACGGCGCCAGCACCACGTCGCCCGGCTTCACCGTCGCCACCTCGGAGCCGACCGCGTCGACCACGCCCATGAACTCGTGGCCGGTCCGCCAGCCGGGCTGCCAGTTCGCGTTGATGCCGCGGTAGAACCACAGGTCCGAGCCGCAGATGCACGCGTACATCACGCGCACGACCGCGTCGGTCGGCCGCTCGATGCGCGGGTCGGGGACCTCCTCGACGCGGACGTCGCCGGGAGCGTGGAAGACGGTGGCTCTCATGAGGGCGACCCTACGTCGCGAAAAAAATTCGCGACGGCCGCGCGATGTTCGTTTGGGGTGACCGTTACTCCGGATGTCCGATCCACCCCTCATCTGAAGGAGCAGCAGGATGCTCAAGAAGATCATCGCGGCCACCGCCGTCGCCGGCGCGCTGGCGATCCCGGCCGGCTCGGCCTCCGCGGCCGTGTTCTGCCTTCACCTCGACGTGAACGTGAACGGCACGCAGCAGGTCATCGACCAGTGCACGCCGGTCGCGTAGCGACTCGCTAGGTCCGACGGGCCGGTGCTGGGACCGGTCCGTTGTATGGAGAAGAGCCGTGGCGGTCCCGGCAGGACGGGGCGCCCCGGCTCTTCCATGTCGATGGTAGGCCCCGCGCTCCGGCGCGGGGCCTCTTTCGTCGCACTCGCCTGCCCTGCCCGTTCTGTGAAGATCACCACGCGGTGAGGGTGCGGCGCCGGCTGCACGGAACGGGATCGGCGCCCCGGGGCCCCCGGCGCCGGTGCCCCCGGCTGCGCCGGCGGCACCGCGCCGCTCCGGCCGCTCAGACCGCTCAGACCGTTCACACCGCCGGACCGCGCCGCCGCGCCTCCTCGACCCCGACCAGCGCGTCCCGCAGGCTGGCGATCCAGTCCTCCTGGTGCTGCCCGACCAGCCGCACGCACCACGCCAGCGCGTCGCTGCGGCTGCGCGCCACGCCCGCGTCCACGAGCGTGTCGAGCACGCGGCGTTCGGGCTGCCGCAGCCGGGTCATCACGGGGACGCTCAGGCTGGTGAACACCCGCGCCGTCTCCCCCACCCGCGCGCCCCACGCCACGTGCCGGCCGTAGCGCTGCTGCGCCTCCCGCGCGATCTCCATCCGCGCCTCGCGCGTCTCCTCGCGGAACCGGCTGATCCGCCCCTCCTCGGTCGCCGCGTCGCCGTCCACCGGCGGCAACGTCCCCACGACCAGCACCTCGTCCCGGTCCACCGTGACCTCCGGCGCGCCGGTGAACCACCCCTCCGGCAGCCGCCCCGCGAACCAGCTCGCCGCGTCCTGCTCGATCATCTCCGGCCCCTCTCTGCTTGCTGTGCTTACATGATTACACAGCAAGAAGAGATGCGAGCCCCGACGGGTCCGTGACAGGCGCTTCGCACGTGAAGTTCCGGCAGACGTACGCCGCCGGCCGCCCGGCTACGAGCGGCCGGTCCGCGAGCAACGGCACGTGCTCGCTCGGCGGCCCGAACGCCACCACCGCGCCCGGCGACGTCGCGCGCCAGGCGGTCTCCAGCAGCGCCCGCGTCGCCGGGTCCGCCGGGTCGCCGACGACCGCGACCTCGGCCGGACCCGCGACGAGCGCCTCGGCGACCGCCGCCGCCCAGCCGACGAACCGCGCGTGCTGCCCGAGCAACGGCGCCGTCACCGCCAGCGCCGCCTCCGCGGCGGACCGGTGCCGCGCCGAGCCGGTCAGCGCGGCGTACGACAGCAGCGCCCCGGCGGCCGCGGACGAGCCGGACGGCGTGGCGTTGTCGGTGGGGTCCTGCGGCCGGCGGACGAGCGCCTCGGCGTCGTCGGCGGTGTCGTAGAAGCCGCCGCCCGGCGCCGCGAAGTGCTCAAGCACCGGCCGCAGCACGTGCGCCGCGCCGTCCACGCGGCCCGCGTCGCCGGTCACCGAGTAGAGCGCGAGCAGCCCCTCGGCGAGGTCGCCGTAGTCCTCCAGCACGCCGGCGTTGCGGCCCGCCCGGCCCTGCCGCGACGTACGCAGCAGCCGCCCCTCGCCGTCGGACCCCGCGCCGCGCTGCCAGTGCAGCGTCGCGACCAGGTCCGCGCACGCGTTCGCCGCGTCGACCAGCTCCGGCCGCCCGAAGATCGCGCCGGCCTCCGCGAGCGCCGCGATCGCCAGGCCGTTCCAGGCCGCGACGACCTTGTCGTCCAGGCCCGGCGGAACGCGTTCGGCCCGCGCCGCCAGCAGCGCCGCGCGCACCCGCTCGTAGCGCGCGGGGTCGTCCGGCTCGGCGAGCCGCTGCAGCACCGACGCGCCGTGCTCGAACGTCCCCTCGTCCGTGACGTTCCAGACCCGCGCCGCCCAGGCGCCGTCGTCCGGGCCGAGGACGTCGAGCAGCTCCTTCGGCGTCCAGACGTAGTACCTGCCCTCCACGCCCTCGGAGTCCGCGTCGAGCGCCGAGGCGAACCCGCCCTCCGGCGTGCGCAGGTCGCGGAGCAGGAAGTCGGCGGTCTCGTTCGCGACGCGGTGCGCGAGCGGCGAGCCGGTCGCGCGCCAGAGGTGGGCGTAGACGCGCAGCAGCAACGCGTTGTCGTAGAGCATCTTCTCGAAGTGCGGCACCACCCAGTCCGGGTCCACCGAGTACCGCGCGAAGCCGCCGCCGAGCTGGTCGTACATGCCCCCGCGCGCCATCGCCTCGCAGGTCCCGGTCACCATGTCCAGCGACCGCTGGTCGCCGGTGCGGGCGTGGTGGCGCAGCAGGAACTCCAGGCACATCGACGGCGGGAACTTCGGCGCGCCGCCGAACCCGCCCCGCGCGGCGTCGTACGACAGCGCCAGCGCCCGCGCCGCCTGGTCCAGCTCGGCCGGTCCCGGCGGGGCGCCGCCGCCGGCCAGCGCCGGGCCGCGTTCGGACAGCCGCTTCGTGATCTCGGCCGCGCTCGCCACCACGTCGTCGCGGCGTTCGGTCCACGCGTGGTGCACGGAGTGCAGCACCCGCCGGAACGACGGGATGCCGTGCCGGTCGTCGGGCGGGAAGTACGTGCCGCAGAAGAACGCGTCGCCGTCCGGCGTCAGGAACACCGTCATCGGCCAGCCGCCGTGGCCGGTCAGCGCCTGCGTCGCCTCCATGTACACCGCGTCGACGTCGGGGCGCTCCTCGCGGTCGACCTTGACGTTGACGAACAGCTCGTTCATCAGCGCCGCCGTCTCGCCGTCCTCGAACGACTCGTGCGCCATCACGTGGCACCAGTGGCAGGCCGCGTAGCCGACCGACAGCAGCACCGGGACGCCGCGGCGGCGCGCCTCCTCGAACGCTTCCGGCGACCACGGCCACCAGTCGACCGGGTTGTCCTTGTGCTGCAGCAGGTACGGGCTGGTCTCGCCCCCGAGCCGGTTCGCCATACGCGCGATCCTGCCCCCGCGGGCGGGACCGAAGCGTCGGGCCCGGCCCGCGCGGAGTACCCGCCGGGCGCGGCGTTCGGCATCATCGCGGCGTGACCCGCTTCCGCGACACCGGCGAGACGCTGTACGGGCTGAGCGGCGAGGTGCTCGTCGTCTGCCCGGCGTGCGGCGGCTGCGCGCGCGTGGTCGCGGCGCGCGGCGTCTGCCCGGCCTGCGCGTGGACCGCGACGCCGTCGCGGAAGGGCTTCGCCTACGGCACGCCGCACGACCCGTACCTCGACCTGCCGCTGTGGCTCGTGACCGGCGTGGGCGGCGAGACGTTGTGGGCGTACAACGCCGAGCACCTCGACCTGATCGAGGCGTTCGTCTCGGCGACGCTGCGCGAGCGCGTCGCGGACCGCACCCACTACACGCTGGTCGAGCGGCTGCCCGCGTGGCTGAAGGCGGCGGGCAACCGCGACGCGGTGCTCGCCGGCGTCGCCAGGCTGCGGGAGCGGCTGCCGTGAGCGACGAGCCGCTGCGGGTCACCGCGCGCGTCGAGATCCCCGCCGCCGAGCTGGCCGAACGCTTCTCGCGGTCGGGCGGCGCGGGCGGCCAGCACGTCAACACGAGCGACACCCGCGTCGAGCTGTCGTACGACGTCGCCCGCTCCGCCGCGCTGTCCGAGACGCTGCGGGCCCGCGCCCTCGAACGCCTCGCGGGCCGGCTGGTCGACGGCGTGCTCACCGTCGTCGCGTCGGACCGCCGCAGCCAGCGGCAGAACCGCGACCTCGCGCGCGAACGCCTCGCGGAGACGTTGCGCGAGGCGGTGCAGCCGCCGCCGAAGCCGCGCCGCCCGACCAGGCCGCGCAAGGGCGCGGTGCAGGCGCGGCTGGACGAGAAGAAGCGCCGCGGCGAGGTGAAGCGGCTACGCCGCGACCTCGGCGACTGACCCGAGGCCCGCGGCGTCGCGCGGAGCCGGCCGGCGGCGGGCGCGGGACCAGACGAGGAAGCAGGCCGCCGCCGCGACCCCGGCCGTGTCGAACACCAGGTCCCACCCGGTGTTCTCGAACCCGCCCACGTGCGCGCCCGGCAGCCGCACCGCGACGAGGAACTCGAACACCTCGTTGAACGCGCCCTTCCCCAGCCCGGCGAGCGCGGCGACGAACGCCTGCGTCCGCGCGGGCGCCCGGTCGAGGTCGAGCCAGGTGCCGAGGAGCTGCCACGAGCAGACCGTCGCGGCCACCGAGCCGGTGAAGTGCACGATCTGGTCGAAGCGCAGCACCCCGGGCACCAGCCAGGTGTCGTAGAGGACGCCGTGGCCGCCGGGGTCGGGCAGCAGGCCGCCGCACAGGTGCAGCGTCCCGGTCAGCACGAGCAGCCACAGCGCGGCGTCGCTGAACCGCACCGACCCGTCGGCGATCGCGCCGACCGCCGTGCAGACCAGCACGACGGTGACGTACGGCCACACCCGGAGGTCGCCGCGCACCAGCCCGGTGACGACGAACGCCGTCACCACCGCGCCCCAGACGGCGGCGTGGAGCGGCTTCGCGCGGGCGACCCGCGCGATGGCTAGCCCGGGCCTGACCACGGGTTGTCCGGTGGGTCGTAGGGGGTCGGCGGCGGGGGCGGCGTGTCGCGGCGGCCGCGCCGGCGGCCGAGGACGTACGCCAGGCCCGCCGCGATGAGCACGAGCAGGAACGCCGCGACCAGCGTCAGCGGCGTGTTGTTGCGGCGGGGCGCCTCCTGCCGGACGTCGTTCGAGGTGAAGCTCACGTCGCTGTCGGCGCTGCTGCCGTTGACGTCGGAGTCGCCGGAGCCGCCCGAGCCGCCGGACGTGCCGCCCGCGGGTCCGCGGGACGGGCTGGTGCTGGGAGTCGGCGTGCGACTGCCGCCGCCACCGCCACCGCCGCTGTCCGGACCGGTCTGGCCGCCGCCCCCGCCGCCGCCGCTGTCGGAGCCCGAGCCGCCGTCGGTACCGCCGGTGCCGCCGCCCCCACCGCCGCCGCCGCCCCCACCGCCGCCGCCGCCACCGCCGCCGCTCTCGGAGCCCGAGCCGCCCCCGCCCCCGCCGGTGCCGCCCCCGCCGCCGGACTCACCGGACCCGCCGCCCCCGCCGGTGCCGCCGCCACTGCCGTCGTCGGTGCCCGAGTCGCTCGACCCCGTGCCGCCGCCGGTGCCGCCCCCGCCGCCGCCGCTCGACTGCGACGACCCGGTCGTCTGCTGCGCGGAACGCAGCAGCACCGGCACGCTCAACGACGCCGCCAGCACGGCCACGAAGGCCAGGTCGGCGGCCACCCCCCTTGCGCGCATCGCCCGAGACTACGTCAGCCGCCCGCTCCCGGATACGGCCCTCCGCCCGGCGCGGCGGGTGCCCCGCCCGAGGGTCCGTCCCACGATCCGCCCGACGGTCCGCCCCACGATCCGCCCGACGGCGGCCCCGCCGGCGGCCGCGCCTGCGCCCGCTTCGTCCGCCGGACCAGCACCACGAGCAGCACGGTCGAGACCACCCCGGCGAGAGCGAGCAGCCCGAGCACCGGCCCGAGCAGGCCGGACGGGTCGCTCAGCCCGTGCTCGTCGAGCCGCGGGTCCCGCGGCCCGAACGCGCTCTCCAGCTCGGCCCGCGACAGCAGCAGCTCGCGCGACGTGACCACCGGGCCCCGGCTGTCCACCCGTTCCAGGACGACGCCGTCGAGGCGCAGGTCGGCGCGCTCCCAGACGATCCGCGCGATGCCGCGGTCCGCGGTCTCGGGGTCCTCGCCGCGCCGCGGCCGCCAGGCCACCCGCACGACGTCGCCGCCCGGCCCGCCCGCGAACGTCACGCCCGTGACGTCGTAGCCGCCGGCCCGCACCGCGTTCGCGACCTCGCCCGCCCGCCGCACGTCCGAGCACCCGCCCAGCAGCGCGAGCAGGAGCACCGCGACGAACGCGCGCCGGCTCACTCCGCGCGCAGCCCCGCGAACAGGTCGTCCTCCGGCGTCGACGTCTCGACGCGCGACTCGACGAGCTCGTAGTCCTCCGTCGGCCACACCTCCTGCTGCACCTCCAGCGGCACCGCGAACCACGACCCCTCCGGGTCGACCTGCGTCGCGTGCGCGATCAGCGCCTGGTTGCGCAGCGGGAAGTACTCGGCGCACTCGACGCGCGTCGTCACCCGGTTCTCGTCGGCGGGGTTGCGGACCCACTCCGCCAGGCGTTCCGCGTACGGCGACTCCAGCCCGCGCTCGACCATCGCGTCGTGGATCGCCTTGAGCTTCGGGTAGTGCCAGCCGTGCACGTAGTACAGCTTCTTCGGCTCCCACGGCTCCCCCGCGTCCGGGTAACGGGACGGGTCGCCCGCGGCCGCGAACGCCTCCACCGAGACCCGGTTGCAGGCGATGTGGTCCGGGTGCGGGTACCCGCCGTTCTCGTCGTACGTGACGATCACGTGCGGCCGCTCGCGGCGCACGATCTCGACCAGCGCGCCGCCGGAGACCTCGATCGGCTGGCAAGCGAAGCAGCCGGGGTCGAGCGGCGGCAGCTCGTAGTCGTCCGGCGCGCCCTCCGGCTTCTGCGGCAGCCCCGAGTCGACGAACCCGAGGTCGACCTGGCGGACGCCGAGGATGTTGACCGCGTTCACCAGCTCCTGGCGCCGCACCGCGGCCAGGTCGGCGACGATCTCCGGCCGGTCCATCGCGGGGTTGAGGATGTCGCCGCGCTCGCCGCCGGTGCACGTCACGACGAGCACGTCCACGCCCTCGCGCGCGTAGCGGGCCATCGTCGCCGCGCCCTTCGACGACTCGTCGTCGGGGTGGGCGTGCACGGCCATCAGGCGCAGGCGTTCGCCGTCGGGGCCGAGGGCGGTCATCGCAACGGACTCCTCACGAGGGGTGGCTCGGACGTCGTGACATTCTGCCCCGGTGAAGTGGCTCCTCACGTTCCTCGCGCTCGCGGTGCTCGGCGTGGGCGTCTGGGTGATCACGCTGGACACCGAGACGCCGCCGGTCGCGTACCGCGTCCTGACGGTCGAGGTGACCGACCCCGAGCACGTCGTGGTGACGTTCGAGGTGGAGAAGGACCCGCGCGCGACGGCCGAGTGCCAGGTGACCGCGGTCGGCGAGAAGCGCGACGTCGTCAACCGGCTCTCCGGCATCGTCGTCCCGCCCGCCGCCGAGCGGCGGACGGTGCACAAGGTGACGGTGCCGACCGACCAGCCGGCGACCAGCGCGTCGGTTGCGACGTGCGTCATCACGGGTACGGCCTGAGACGACCCTCCGGCGAAGCCGCGTTCCGGTGCTAGCGTCGAGGGTGACAACGACGTCGTAGCCCAGTCCCCGGGGAGCGTTCGCGTGACCGAGAGCACCGCAGCCGAGACCTGGCTGACGCAGGAGGCGTTCGACCGGCTTCAGGCCGAGCACGACCGGCTCGTCGCCGCGCGCCCCGACGTCTCCAAGATGATCGAGAAGGCCCGCGAGGAGGGCGACCTCCGCGAGAACGGCGGCTACCACGCCGCCAAGGAGGAGCAGGGGAAGCAGGAGGCGCGCATCCGCCAGCTCGAGCAGCTCCTCCGCAACGCGCGCGTCGGCGAGGCGCCCACGTCCGCCGGCGTCGCAGGGCCCGGCATGGTCGTGACGGTGCGGTTCGAGGGCGACGACCAGCCCGAACGCTTCCTGCTCGGCTCCCGCGAGGACCACGTCGGCGGCGACCTCGAGATCTACTCGGTCGCCTCGCCGCTCGGGAAGGCGCTCTCCGGCGTGCGCGTCGGCGAGACCGTGTCGTACGACCTCCCGAACGGCAAGACGATGAAGGTGGACCTCATCGACGCCTCCCCCTTCACGGGCTGACCGCGATGGGCACCGTGAACGACGACTTCCCCGTCGAGGGCATCGACTACATCCACTTCGTCGTGGGCAACGCGCGGCAGGCCGCGCACTTCTACTCGACGGCGTTCGGGATGCGCGTGACGGCGTACCGCGGCCCGGAGACGGGCTCGCGCGACTACGCCGAGTACGTCCTGGAGTCCGGCTCCGCGCGGTTCCGGATCACCGGGGAGGTCCACGCCGGCACCGAGCTCGGGCAGCTCGTCGACAAGCACGGCGACGGCGTCTACGACATCGCCATCCGGGTGCCGGACGCGGCGCGCGCGTACGAGCTCGCGGTCGAGCGCGGCGCCACCGGCATCACGCCGCCCGACCTGTTCCAGGACGACTCCGGCAAGGTCGTCATGGCGACGATCGCGACGTACGGCGAGACGCGGCACACGTTCGTGGAGCGGACGGCGTACGACGGCGTGTTCCTGCCCGGCTTCGTCGCGCGCGAGCCGCTGGTGGAGCCGCCGGACAAGCGGTACTTCCAGGCCGTCGACCACGTCGTCGGCAACGTCGAGCTCGGCCAGATGGACCGCTGGGTGACCTACTACAACGAGGTCATGGGCTTCTCCAACATGAAGGAGTTCGTCGGCGCCGACATCGCCACCGAGTACTCCGCGCTCATGAGCAAGGTCGTGGCGGACGGCCACAAGAAGGTGAAGTTCCCGCTGAACGAGCCGGCCGCCGGCAAGCGGAAGTCGCAGATCGAGGAGTATCTGCAGTTCTACGGCGGCCCCGGGGTGCAGCACATCGCGCTGGCCACCGACGACATCATTGGCACGGTTCGGGCGATGCGG